>NZ_QPFC01000551.1:0-7578 GCF_003427465.1 Nocardiopsis sp. TNDT3
CTTCCGTGCGAGGGCACGGGGCGGCCCGCCGTCGTGTGCGGGGCACGTCCAGGGCGGAGGGCACCCGCCGTGGACGTGGGCCCCGGACCGTACGGGGTCGCCCCCGCACAGCCCGGGGGAGCTGCGGCCCGCATCGACGGGAGTCGGCTCCCGTCCCCCGCGAGGCCGAGGGGCGGCGGGGGAGCACCCGGCCGCCTGGGAGCACGACCCGGCGCCTCCGGAACCCGACGCGGATCCGGTACGTCCCGCCGGTGACGGGGGCTCCCCCCGGGGCGTAGACTGTGTTCTCGTTCAGGAACCCGCCCCACGTACTGGAGCAGCGACCGTGCCCAAGTCCCGCAGCGATCGCAAGAAGAAGGCCGTCTACACACCGCCTCCTTCGAAGGAGAAGCCCAAGGTCAGTCCGCGCTGGCTGGCACCGGCGATGCTCGGCTTCTTCACGCTGGGCATCCTGTGGATCGCCGTCTACTACATCGCGGGCAGCCAGATCCCCTACATGCAGGACTGGCAGAACTGGAACCTGCTGATCGGCTTCAGCGGCATCATCGTGGCCGTCATCCTGTCCACGCGCTGGCACTGACCCCCCGGCCGGGCGGTCGGATCGCCCGGCGACGACGGCGGACCCTCCTCCGGGTGCTCTCCACTGGCATGTCCGCACCCGGGTGAACAGCAACGACATGGGTTTTCCACAGAGTTATCCACAGGCTGTGGGTAGCTCCCTTCGGCATGCCCGCACACAGGGGGCCGGAGGCCGCGCGGGGATGTCCTCCGGGGCCGGGAGGAGTCGTCGCACGGCCCCTTGGCGGCGCGGGGGTGTCCGCGGACGCCGGGGCCCGGAGGAGGGCTCCTCCGGGCCCCGGCCTCTCCGCCGTCAGCGGAGGATGATCAGCGGCGCCGTGACCACCAGGGCCACGAGCAGGGCGGCGAACGCCGCCGCCAGCAGGACGTGCGTGACCGTACGGGCACGGTTTCCGGCGGACCTGCCGGGCAGGTAGGCGAACACGGCGCCGAGCGCGAGCCCGGCGACCAGCCCGCCGATGTGCGCGGTCCACGAGATGTTGGGGACCACGAAGGTCAGCACGAGGTTGACCACCAGCAGGACGCCGATCATGCGCAGGTCCAGGCGCAGCCGCCTGCCGATGACGAGCACCGCCCCGAACAGGGCGAAGATCGCTCCGGAGGCGCCGACCGAGAACTGGTTGGGCTCCGCCAGGAGGCTGAGCACCGATCCCGCGAACGCGCCGAGCACCCACAGGGTCAGGAAGCGGACGTGTCCCAGCCAGCGCTCCAGCTGCGTTCCCAGCAGGTACATGGCGTACCCGTTGAACAGCAGGTGGAAGATGCTGCCGTGCAGGAACGCGGCCGTGAGGAGCCGGTACCACTCGCCCGGGAGCACCCCGAGCAGGGTTCCGTCCTCGACCCGGCCGATGCCGAGCATGGCGAACTCCCAGACCAGCGGCGAGGCGCCCGCCTGCCCGATCGGGGTGGACGTACCCAGCTGGGCGAGGAACCCGGCCGCCATCATGCCGAGGATCGTCCAGGTGACGTACGGCTTGGCGACGGCCCTGCCCCCGAAGGCGGTCCTGGCCCGGCGCACCCCGCGGTTCCCCTCCGAGACGCACCCGGGGCACTGGAAGCCCACGGACGCCTCGACCATGCAGTCCGGGCAGATCGGCCGCTCGCACCTGCTGCAGCTGACCCCCGTCTCCCTGTCGGGGTGGCGGTAGCAGGTGCGCGGGGCCGGGCGCTCCGGCTCCGGAGCCGCTCCGGACGGCGGTGGGGATGCGGTCATGGGCGGGTTCCTCCTCGGAGCCGGGGCGCCGTCACCGCTATCGGGTGATCTCGACGCTGTTGATCACCACGTCCTCGCGGGGACGGTCCTGGGAGTCGGTCTCGACCTGGGAGATCGCGGTGACCACGTCGTCCCCCTCGACGACCTCGCCGAAGATGGTGTGGCGGCCGTCGAGCCAGTACGGCTTGTCCACGGTGACGAAGAACTGCGAGCCGTTGGTGCCGGGGCCCGCGTTGGCCATGGCCAGCAGGAACGGACGGTCGAAGCGCAGGTTCGGGTGGATCTCGTCCTTGAACTTGTAGCCGGGGCCGCCGCGGCCGGTGCCGAGCGGGTCGCCGCCCTGGATCATGAAACCGTCGATGACGCGGTGGAAGATCGTGCCCTCGTAGAGGCTGCTGTTGGAGGGCTTGCCCGTGGTGGGGTCCACCCACTGCTTCGAGCCCTCGGCCAGACCGATGAAGTTGGCGACCGTCTCCGGCGCCTCCTTCTCGAACAGCCTGATGACGATGGTTCCCTTGGAGGTGTTCAGCCGCGCGGTGGGCTGAGCCGTGGAGTCGGACACCTACGTGCCTTTCGGTCGACTTCGTTTACGTGCTCACGTTACCCGTCCGTCCCCCGGGCTCGTCCTGGATCCGCCGCGGTCGCGCTGCGTCCGGGCAGCTCGCCGGTCCCCGCGCTGCGTCCGGGCAGCTCGCCGGTCCCGCGCCCACCGCGTCCGGGACTCCGTCCGCTTCGGGACGGACCCCTCTCACCCCGGGCACCCGACCGACCCCGGAGGGTGGTCTCCCCTCCTCCCGGGCCCGCCGTTCGCGGCGGGCGGACAGGAGAAAAACCCTCGGCCGGTGTCGAAACGAAGATCACACACGGAGAGGACGTATGTTGAGATAACACCCGGGTAACGGGTAAGGACGACGGAGAAACCATCCGTGTGGAGTCGAGCGTCGGCCGCACCGGGTGGAGACCGCAGAACCGGTGAACGACCGAAGGAGCTGACGACGTGCCTACCTCTTCCAAGCGACTCAAGGCACGCAAGAAAGAGACTGAGGCGAGCTTGGCTCGTCTGCAGGGCATGGCCCGGGAGAAAGCCCGGGAACAGGCCGAACGGTTTGGTCCGTACGCCGACCAGGCACGCGACCAGGCCGCTCTGAAGCTCCTCCAGGCGCGCGGCTGGACCGCACCCCGGCTGGAGAACGCCGCGCTGCGCGTGGAGGACACCGTGGCACCGCGGGTCGCCGAGGTGCTCACCGCGGCCGCCCACCGCGTGGACCCGAACCCGGGTCGCCGCGGGCTCATGCTGCTCCGGCGGGGCAACCGCCGGGTTCCCCGGGGGGTCCTGATCGGCGGCGCCGCCGTGGTCGGCGGCATCGTCGTGTACTCGCTGGTCCGCATGCGCCAGGCGGCCCAGGACGCCGAGTGGCAGGAGCACCTGGACCAGGCGCGCGACCAGGTCCGCGAGACGCGGGAGAACCTGGAGGAGCGGGCCTCGGCGACGGCGGAGAAGGCCACGGAGGCCGTGGAGGAGACCGCCAAGGCGGCCAAGACCGCGAAGAACAAGACCAAGGAGACCGTTCGCACCGCCGCGGGCGAGAACCGGGCCAAGGAGAACGGCAAGCCCGGCCACCAGGGCTGATCGCGGGGAGCGACGAGAGACGGACAGCCGTGCCGTGCGGGGGAGACCCCGCCCCCGGACTGGCTACCCTCCCTCCGCCGGGACGGATTCCTTCCGTCCCGGCTTCGTCGTGTCGGGGGGTGTGTCCGCGGGCGGGATGAGCGTGGACCGCCGCGCCCGGCTCCGGGGCGTCCGTGCGGTCCACAGCGGCGGCTCCGGGGCGTTCGGAGGCGGTGCCCCGACCGCCCCGACCCGCCTCCGGCCGGGCCCTCAGGAGTCCTTGAGGACGCGCAGGATCAGGGGGTAGCGCCAGTCGTTGCCCAAGAGGCTGGAGATGCTGGCGACGACCGGGAGGATCGCCCAGCCCAGGGCGACCGCCAGCGTCACCAGCAGGGGCGCGACGAGCCAGAACAGGGCCAGGCTCGTGAGTCCGGCGATGACGCAGAAGAGCTGGAAGTTGAGCGACTCCATGGCCTGGCGCCGCACGTAGGGCGAGATCCTGTCGCTCACGAGGAGGAGCAGGAGGGGCGCGATGACGGGGAGGAAGTAGTTCCCCGCGTGCCCGACCGCGGCCACGACCCGGTCGACCGGGGTGCTCGGCAGGGGCTCACGTGAGTCGGTCCTCTGGCGGCCTCCCGGGCCGGTGAACCGGCCGGACGGGCCGGGGGCCGCCCGGGGCGTCCCCGCCGGGGTGACGCCCAGGTCCTCGGTGAGGGGGACCAGGTCGGCCCCGAACTTGGCCCGCATGGCCCTGTCGGTGCGCTCGTCGAGCTCCTCCTCGTCGAGCTGGCCGCGGCCGAAGGCCTCCTGGAGAACCGTGATCGCGGCGTCGCGTTCGGCGTCGGTGAGGCGGATCTGCGGCCTGGCCTGCGGTTCCCAGGGGCGCCTCGCCGGATACTGAGGGTCCTGCACAGCCACTCCCACTCCCAACGGCGACGGGAGTACGGCACGGATCGGCCGTACTCCCCTCATGATGCGCCATAGGAACGGCCACGGCTATCGGGGCCGTCCCTGATCCTCCCCTGATCCGGTCCTCCCCCTTTCGGTGGAGGCCGCATCGACTTTCGTCTGTCGGGTTCCCGGCTGTCAGGCCGCCGGGCCTCCGGGGCCCAAGGCCCCGGGCCGCTGGGGCTCCCCTCCCCGGGAGCCCGTCGTCACCGGGCGGCGACGGCGGAGGGCATCCCGGTCGGGACCGGCGCGACGACCCTGGCCGGATCCGGAGCCGGCGTCGGTTCCGGGTCGGGGGAGGAGGCCAGGGCCGGAGCCGCGGCCGGGATCGGAGAGGTCGGGGGCTCCTGCTCGGCCTGCTCCCGCTCGTACTGGCGCTCGGCGCTGGTGAGCAGTTCGTACCAGTTGGTGACGTCCTTGCGCCGACGCAGCAGGGCGCGGCGCTCGCGTTCGGTCATGCCTCCCCAGACACCGAACTCGATACGGCTGTCCAACGCCTCCGCCAGGCATTGCGTCCGGACCGGACAGCCCCGGCAGATCAGTTTGGCGCGGTTCTGCGCAGCACCCTGCACGAACAGCGCGTCCGGGTCGATCTCGCGGCATTTGGCACGGGCCGCCATCTTCTCATTCCACATGTTGCCCCACTCCCAAGATCAGCATGTGTGGTGATCGGAATCCGCCGGCTGGCGCGACCGCCGGCGGGTGAGGAGAAGCGAACCGATCCGAGGACGGTGTCACGAGGCCGGGCGGGGGCCGCCAGGCTCGTCTTCGGGGGTCGATCGTTTCGGCGCGCTGTCTTCCTCGTTGTCGCTGGTGTCGAAACTACGGTTCGTCCCAGTTCACCAACAGACCCCAAGAGGCCTATTTCTCATATGGCCCAGTAGGACCATTGCACTAAGGGGAAGTGTCATCATACACACACGTAGAGTAACTGCATATGGTAGAGGCGAGCCCGCTGCGCGAAGACGTGAAGACACCACCCCGACTTTCCATTACACGGGTGATGACCTGCGGATTCATAGCGCCTGACCGGTGGGACCGGGTACCCGGACGCGACCGGGCGAAGTGGACTCTGCGTCATCCATGTCACCCGAACGGGCTATACGGACCCCTCGGTCGTACGAACCGTGCGACCGCACCCGCCCCCCATTTCCTACCTTGACGGACGAACCGGAACTACCGAATAGTAACAAAAGCAGTTCCGTGGACTTCGGCGGCGGAAGAGCCTTTACGGGTTGACGCGAAACGCCCATTCCGCTTTTTCGTGACGTATCTTCCGAGAGCCGCGCAGCCCGCACGGGAGGGCCGCAAGACCCTCCGGCCAGAGCGCGGCGCGGAGCCGGCCGGGTCCGCGAGCGGCTCGCCGCGTGGACTCCCGCGGGCTCCCGGAGACCGCGGGAAGGGGTGCCCCCGGGGCCTCGCCGAGACGACGCGCTCCGCCGCCGCACGGCCCGCGTCCGGTCCGGCCACCCGCAACAGAAAACGGGGACCCCCGTAGGGAGTCCCCGTCACAACGCCTGATCCGCGCTTTTCCTGGGTGGAGCCAAGGGGAGTCGAACCCCTGACCTCCGGTATGCAAAACCGGCGCTCTGCCAGCTGAGCTATGGCCCCATGAACCCGGGCGCGAGCCCTGGTCACTCTGGAGAGCATACCTTCATCGGAGGGCGGTCCCGCTCACCCGGCCGGGATCCCGCGCACGAAGCCACGGTTCGCAGCTCGGGAGCAGCACAAAGCCGTGGGTCGCACCTCGGGATCATCGGCCCACCCACGTCTTCGTGTCACTCACGAGCGGGCCGGGACGGCTCTCGCCGGTCCCCGGTTCGCCCTGTGGAAGCTCCACGGCCGCGCAGGGCGGCCAGGAGACCCGCCGGTCAGCTCTCGCTGGCCGCCGTGGCCTCGGTCCACAGGTCGAGCTCGGCGCGGTCCGCCTGGATCTTGCGGTAGACGGCGAAAGCCCCGAGGGCCACCAGCGCCAGAACGATGATCTTCTTCACTGTCTGGACCCTTTCGTTGATCCGGTGCGTCAACGCGGGCTCCCGTCCGGGACGGGGGCTCCGCGGAGAACTTTATGAGGTTGTCACCAAGCAGACTAGCAAGCCGTCGGGAGCGGTCCCCGCCACAGTGGACCGATTTCCACCAACTTCTGAGCCCGATACGTGAGGAGCGCGAGCGAGGCCTCAGGTCAGCAGCGCCATCCGACGGAGAATACCCAGGCTGGCCTGCGGAGAAGCAGCGATCCGCGTGAGTTCGGACCACACCCTCTTGCAGACCGCGACCGACTCCTCCGCCTCCACGATGGAGCCGCCCTGGGTGGCCTCGACGTAGGCCAGGGCGGCCTCGTCCTCGTCGAACTCCAGGACGGAGAAGGGCCCGGCGACGCCGGGGTGCGGGCCCGCCGAGGTCGGCAGCAGCTGGACCGTCACCCGATCGGACCCGGTGGCCAACTCCACGATGCGGCTGGTCTGCGCACGCAGCAGTTCTCGGTTCCCGGACACCCGCTGGAGGGCGTCCTCCTCGACGATGGCGTGGTAGCGGACGAGGCTTCCGGAGGAACCGAGGTCGGGGCCGCCGTGGTCCAGGACCTCCTGGCGCTTGAGGTAGGCGGCCACCATGCGTTCGACGGTGCGCTCGCCGTGGCCCAGGGCCCGCGCCACCGCCGCGGTGTAGTCGGGCACCTGGAGGAGGTCGGGGACGAGTATGCCCGCGTAGGACTGCACGGAGACGGCGCCCGCCTCGTTGCCCACGTACGCGGAGGACAGGACGTCCTCGTACTCGGTCCACCAGGGGCGCAGGCGCGACTCCCGGACGAGGGTCAGGATGGCCTCCCGCTGCCCTCCGGTGACGCCGTACAGGCGCAGGAGGGCGGAGATCTCCATGACCGACGGCCACTTGCGGATGCCGGTCTCGATGTGTCCGAGCTTGGCCGGGGACCACTCCAGCTCGTCCGCGACGTCGCTGAGGGTCATACCCGCCCGTACGCGGTGGCGGCGGAGTTCGGCGGACAGCCGTCGACGACGGACCGTGGGGCTGGTCATAACGATGATCCCATGACGCAGAGTGGCGGAGGTGTACCACCAGCGAAACACGCCACCTAGCATCTAGCAATGAGTTTCTAGAAAACAGCTGCCGATTCGATGCATTACGGAGGGCGAAAACCCGGGCGGTGGAACGGCAAACCCGTCTTTCGTCATGAGGGCCGGGACCGGGGGAGCCCCGGAGGGGGATTGGC
>NZ_QPFC01000552.1:0-3207 GCF_003427465.1 Nocardiopsis sp. TNDT3
GTGGAGGGGCGCGCGGCGGTGTGCGGCCGTCGCGTGAGTCCTCCGTCCGCCTGCACTACGGTTCCTCCGGCTGCGGACGCAGCCGCCCCGTCGGCCCCGAGAGGAAGCCCATGCTCACCCACCCCCGGCTCTCCGTGCTCTACACCAGCGACCAGCAGAGGACCCTGGACTTCCTGACGGAGGCGCTCGGTTTCCGGCTGGAGGTCGACACCGTCCACCAGGGCGGCCAGCGCTGGGTGGAGGTGCACCTTCCGGGGTCGCAGACCAGCGTGGCGCTCGCCCAGGTCGACTCCGGGCTTCTGGAGGAGGTGCGGTCGCGGGTCGGCCGCATGGCCCAGGGGTGGTTCAACTGCGACGACCTCGACGCCGTGTGCGAGAACCTGCGCGGACAGGGGGTCGAAATTCTGACGGAGCCTCAGGACACCGCGTGGAGAAAGGGGAACCGGTGGGCCCAGATCTCCGGTTGGGACGGCAACGTCTACGGCCTCATCGAAGGCGGAAGGTGACCTTGAGGAGCACCCGCTGACAGGGGTTCGGGAATCATCCGTCCAGGTAAACGGAATCCCTGAACCCCCACCTCTCCGGAAAGGACGGGAACGAAGCGGGAAGCGACAGACACAAGGACAACCGAGCATTATCCGCAGTTGCACGGCCGGGACTCACCGAGGAGCGCGGGAACAGAACTCCGCGCACGCCCGGGTGATCCCTTGCGGCCGTTGCCCGCCATTTCACCGAAAGGACCCTTCCGGTGCGTCGAATCCTTTCGACCCGCCTGTCGGAATGCCCGCACGGGCCGGGGTCGACGCCGCGTCCGGGCGGGTGGACCGGGGCCGGCCCGCGGAGGCCGACGCCCGCTCCCCGGCGGCGCCCCAGCCGCCACCACCAGGAAATTCGCAGGCGGAAGCGCCGTCCGAGAGGAGTAGGAGCCCCGGGGAGGAGCGTCACCGGAGACCATGCGGAGGGGGGACCGGAAGCGGAGAGGACGTCGGTCGGAAAGGTTAGACCACCGCACCAGGCCACGGAGCGGAGCCGCGGAACGGGGCCGCTGGACCACGGAACCGCGCCCCGCCCGGGGTGAATGACCGGCAGACACTCATACGGACTTCTCCCCGGGTGGCGGAGAAAGCGACCGGGCCAGCCGTCCCCGCGCCGTGAAACGGAAGGCGAACCACACCCGAAGAACAGGCACACACCCGGGCAGCGCGCATTGAAGAGCGCTGCCGACACGACCGGGACGCCTGTTTATTTGGCGTATCAAAAATTGGTTACCCCTTTCTCCAAAAAACCCGCGAACGACCTTTGTTTCGAGATACCGGTTCTGCTAGCCTCCGTTTCATGAGTGAAACCGTTATTCGCGCAAACGACGGCCTCGCCGTCCTCGTCAACGTCTTCGAGGTGGAGAAGGAGAAGCAGCAGCAGCTCGTCGACGTCCTCAACGAGGGCACCGAGAAGGTCATGAAGAACCGCCCCGGGTTCGTGTCGGTGAACATCCTGGCCAGCCTGGACGGGACCAAGGTCATCAACCTGGCCCAGTGGAACAGCCCGGCGGACATCCAGGCGACCATGGCCGACCCCGAGGCCCAGGCCTACGGCAAGAAGGCCGCCGCGCTGGCCACCCCGGCGCCCGGCGTGTACTCGGTGGTCTCGACCCACCACGCCTGACAAAGGATCACAGGTCCTTCCTCCCCATCCTCCCTTGCGCGAGCGGGCGGGGGTCCGGGGCCGGACGTGCGCGACCGGGAAGTCGGCGCACCGTCCGCCCGGGCCTCCGCCCGTCTCGTGTGCGGCCTCCCGGCTGACTCCCTTGGGTGATCGGCCCCCGCCGTGATAGCACCTCTGATGCACCGGGACCCCGGGCCCATCGACCGCACCACCCGACGGGCGCGCGTGTGCCCGCAGACAACGCGACCACCAGATCGCAGGAAGCACGGAGGGCCGCCATGACCTCAGCCGATGGTGCCGACATCGTGATCGTCGGCGCTGGGATCGGAGGGCTGGCCACAGCCCTCGCCCTGCACTCCCACGGAATCAGCGCCACCGTTCTGGAAACCGCCGAGGAGATCCGTCCGCTCGGGGTCGGCATCAACGTCCAGCCCGCGGCGATCGCCGAGCTGACCGCCCTCGGCCTCGGCGACGCGCTCGCCGCGACGGGCATCCCCACCCGGGAACACCTCTACCTCGACCACAGGGGCACCACCCTCTGGAACGAACCCCGCGGCGTGGCGGCGGGCAACGAGTACCCGCAGTACTCGATCCACCGCGGTGAACTCCAACTGCTCCTGCTGGAGGCCGTCCGCGAGCGTCTGGGCCCCGGCGCGGTCCGCACCGGCCTGCGCCTTGACTCCTTCGAGCAGACCGCGACGGGCGTGCGCGCCCTGGCCCGCGACCAGTCCGGCGGAGCCGCGGAGGTCACGGGAGCGGCGCTGGTCGGCGCGGACGGGCTGCACTCGCGCGTCCGCGCGCAGCTCCACCCCGACCGCACCGCCCTGTCCGGCGGAGGCGTCCACATGTGGCGGGGCCTGACCGAGCTGGACGGCTTCCTGGACGGGCGCACCATGATCGTCGCCAACGACGAGCACTCCGCCAGGCTTGTCGCGTACCCGATCTCGGCCCGCCACGCGGCGCGCGGCCGCGCACTGCTCAACTGGGTGTGCCTGGTGCCCTCCCCCGGTCTGTCCGTCGACGCGGACTGGGACGACAACGGGCGCATCGAGGAACTCGCCCCGCACTACGCGCACTGGGACTTCGGCTGGCTCGACGTCCCCGGCGTGCTCGCCCGCAGCGAGCGGATCCTCCAGTACCCCATGGTGGACCGGGACCCCCTGGAGCACTGGGGCGAGGGCCGCACGACCCTGCTCGGGGACGCGGCCCACCTGATGTACCCCATCGGGGCCAACGGCGCGTCCCAGGCCGTCCTCGACGCGGCGGCCCTCGCCGCCGAGTTGGGGACCGGTGGCGACGTGGAGGCGGCGCTGCGGCGCTACGAGGACGTGCGGCTCCCCGCGACCAACGAGATCGTCCGGGCCAACCGCAGGATGGACCGCTCGGAGCGCTCGATGGCGGGGCGGACGGACCGGGAGAAGAGCACCCTGCTAGAGGCGGTCACCGACGACTACCGTGAGGCGGTCGAGCGGCGGCTGGACAACGGGGGCCTGGACACCTCGGGCGCCCGCGCCCGCTGAGTCCCCGGGGACCGAGGGGCCCGGC
>NZ_QPFC01000553.1:0-5173 GCF_003427465.1 Nocardiopsis sp. TNDT3
CTCCCGGACGGCGGTCGGCCGTCCGGGAGCGCGCGGGCCCGGTCCCCTAACCGAGGTTCTTGCTGTCGGTGTCCCACTCGGTGGAGCACAGGCCGCAGTCGTCGCCGACGAACTCCCGGCGGGCCCGCTGGTCGCCCTTGAGCCGCCACTCCAGCCAGGCGACGCCGACGCGTCCGTACTCCCCGCCGTCGGGCTCGGCGAAGGTGCCGTAGTGGCCGACGTCGAGGTGGCCGATGAAGGCGGGCAGCCCCCGCGGCAGCCGTCCGTAGTCGTCCAGGGCGTTCTCGTAGGCGATGTCGCCGGGGCCGCCGGTGAAGTAGGCGACGGGGGCGTGCAGGTCCTCCAGCAGGTCGTTGTCGCGGTCGGTCAGCAGGCCGCTGTTCCACAGCACGGTGGTGTCCACGCGCGGGTCGTCGGCGACCTCGTAGGTCTCCAGGCCGCCGCAGGACTGGCCCATGATCGCGACGCTGTCGGTGTCGATGTGGCCCCGGTACTCGCTGAACAGGCGGTCGTTCTCCCCGATCGCCCAGTCGACCGCCTCGGTGAGCATCTCGGGTTCGGTGCTGCCGAACCCGCCGGGGCGGCCGCTGGCGATGACCAGGAAACCGTGTGAGGCGAACTCGGTGAGGATGTTCTCGAACCACGTCCCGTCGGCGCGGCAGGCGCCGTTGCCCCAGGCCACGATCGGCAGCCGCTCGCCCTCGGGCAGGTCCACGGGCCGGTAGACGGTGTGGTCGCGCAGGCGCGGGGTCGTGACGTACTCGGCGTCGTAGGGCCCCGTCCCGCCCAGGACCCGCACGGGGTCGGCGGCGGCCGTCCCGGGGGCGAGGGCGGCGACCGTCGCCAGGCCGAGGAGGACCGACGCCGTCCGGCGTACCAGCGGTGATCCCATCTCATTCTCCTTGGGGGTTCGAAAAAAGCGAGGGTTCCTTTTCCGGCGCGCTGGACACCGAATATCGAACGCCGGTCAGAAACTGTCAACACGCCCTCGCGCACGACACGTGGTTCCACCGATACACCCGCCGGTCCTGCGTTTTCTCCGTTCGGTGACGGAACACGCACCCGACCAGGAAAGGAGGGTCCGGAGAAAGGGGAGCACCGGTGCCACGGGAAAAGATCCCGCACCGTGATCACCTCCGGCACCGGCCGCACCACGCGACCGTCGGCTCACGGTGTCGGCACCGGCCGTTCCCGCCTCAGCGCCTGGGCAGGGCGAGGGCGAGGAGGGCGAAGGCGATCGCGAACGCGGCCTGGACGACCATGCAGATCGCGAGTGCCGTCATGTAGTCCTGCCCGGGCGGGGCGGTGGAACCGGCCATCGCAGTACCCAGAACCCCTCCGGCGACCGCGACTCCGAGCCCCATGGCGGCCTGCTGCGCGGTCTGGATGACCCCGGAGGCCGCTCCTGCCGAGGAGGGCGGGACGTCGGCGATCATCGCCCCGACCAGCGGACCGAACATGAGCGCCTGACCGACCCCGACTCCGACCAGCAGAGCTCCCAGCGTCCACCCGCTCATACCCGGGCCCCGCATGAGCACCGATGCCGCGGTCGCCACCAGCATTGCCGCCTGGACGAACCCGCCGATCGTCAGCAGACGGCGGAATCCGAAACGGGGCGCCAGCTTTCCCGACCAGATCGACACGGCGAAGAAGCACAGTGCGAACGGCAGCAGCACGAGGGCCGCACCCATCGGGGGCCAGCCCAGACCCGTCTGCGTGGAGAGCGCGTAGAGGAACGTGAACGCGCCGAAGGCCGACTGGAGCAGGAGGGCCATGATGAGGCCGAGCCGGTACGACCTCAGACGCAGGAGCGGCGGAGGAACGAGCGGGACCAGGTCGCGGCGGTGCAGTCGGAGCTGCCGCGTCCAGAACGCCGCGAACGCCACCGGGCTGGCCGCCAGCAGTGCCCAGCACCACCCGGGCCAACCGAGCGCACCGCCCTGGGACAACGGGATCATCAGCGCGAGCAGCGATACCCCCAGCAACGCGGTCCCGACCAGGTCCAGCGAACGATCGCCCGGTGCGTCGGTGCTGGGCATCCAGCGCAGAGCGGCGAGGAACGCGACGGCGCCCATGAGGACACTCATCGCGAAGACCGTGCGCCAGGGGGAGCCGAGCAGGGGGACCGACAGCAAAACGCCGCCGAGGACCTGACCCACCGCCGTCGCGCCGCCCGCGGTCGCCCCGAACAACGCCACCGCCCGGGCACGCTCGCGTCCATGCGTGGAGGCCGTGATCGTCGCGAGCACCTGGGGAACCATCGCCGCCGCCGACACGCCGGTGAGCGCGCGGGCGACGATCAGCACGGCAATGGTCGGCGCGAGCGTCGCCATCAGCGAGAACGCGGTGAATCCGGCCATGCCGAACAGGAAGAGCCGCCGCCTGCCGTACAGGTCGCCCAGACGCCCGCCGACGACCATCGGCGCGGCGAAGCCCAGGGAGTAGACCGACACCACCAACGACTGCTCGGACGCCGAAGCGTGCAGCGAGGCGCCGATACTCGGTACGGCGATTCCCGCGGCGGCGAAGCTCATCACCGACAGCAGCAGGGCGGACAACGCGGTCAGGAGTCCGACCGTGCCCAGCGTCGCAGGCGGCGCCCCCTCCCCTGCGGCTGATCGGGCCAGCGTGGTGGCGCTGCGGGCCTGGCGGTAACCCTCGGCCCGCGCAGGGGTCGTCTGGCTCCGCGGTTTCGATTCTCTAGTCACGTCTCGACCCTGGCAGGGGCCTCATCCCGGTACCAGATGCCTGTTTATGGGGGTACTGACCGAACCTGGCTACTGGTCCGCACGTGAGGCATGGTGGAGACATGACAGGTTCCCGACCCCCCGCGGTCAGACGCGATCTCGGCGCCTTCCTGCGCACCCGACGCGAACGGCTCACCCCGGACCAGGTGGGGCTTCCCAGCACCGGACGCCGTCGCACGCCCGGTCTGCGCCGCGAAGAGGTCGCGGTGCTCGCCGGAGTCGGCGTCACCTGGTACACCTGGCTCGAACAGGGCCGACCGATCAACGTCAGCGCGCAGGTCCTGACCGCGGTCGGCAGAGCCCTTCGCCTGGACGACACCGAGAAGCGACACCTGGAACGCCTCGCCGGTGCGCGTACCCGGTCGACCGCTCCGTTGGCACTCGACGCGTCGCTGTCGACGGCCTACCAGCCGGTACTGGACAAACTCGATCCCTACCCCGCCTGCCTGCAGACCAGCGCGTTCGACGTGGTGGCCTACAACCTCTCCTACCGCTTCCTGTTCACGGACATGGACCGGATACCGCCCGCTGAGCGGAACTGCGCGTTGCAGTTCTTCACCAACGCCGACTGGCGCAGCCGCTATGTCGACGACGACGTCGTCGCCGCTCGGATGGTCGCACAGCTGCGCGCGGTCGCCGGCACCGACACAGGCCACACCGCGAGCACCACGGTCCGGGAGCTGCGGCAGCGGTCGGAGGAGTTCTCGCGGCTGTGGGACCGGCACGACGTCATGCTCCAACACCTGGAGACCAAACGACTGGACAGTCCACGGGTCGGCTTGCTGCGCCTGAACTTCGTCTCGTCCAACGTCGCGGAGACCGGTCACCGCCTGACCGTGATGACACCAGCCGACGAGACCACCTCGCAGCGGCTCCTCCGGCTGTCAGAAGTGGACGTCGACGCCCAGCGCGGATGACGGCGGCGACCGCAGGTGGCGTCGGCGGCCCGCCGGGAGCGTCCGCCGGTAGGTTCTTCGCCCCGGGCGCGCCCTCGCACAGCGGTCGCGGCCCCCTCCGCCGTGACCCCGTGCCCCTAGCGCGGTTCGGCCGTCCATCCCCGCCATGAGAACAGGACCACCGCGGGTCAGGGCCCTTGCGTCGCACCGGTTGCGCTTCCGGCCGGTCCTCGTCCAGCGCCCGCGGGCACCGGCTCACAGCTCGATGACGGTCTTGACGTCGTCGCCGCCGGGTTCGAACGCCTCGTGCGCGCGCTCCAGCGGCAGCCGCCGGGTGATCATCCGCTCCAGCCAGGCGTGGTCGGCCCGCGCCAGCGCCCGCGCGGCCATCTCGTAGTGGCGCAGGTTGGCGTTGACCGACCCGAAGAGCACGTCGTTCTCCAGGACCAGCTGGCGGTTGATCGCCCCGGCGTCGACGTCGATCGTGTGCCCGCCCGACGAGATGCCGGTGAGGCACACGATCCCGTAGGCCGCGTTGTGGGCCAACGCGTCGAGGATGACACCGGAGGCGCCGGTGGCCTCGATGACCACGTCCGGCTCGCCCGTGGCCGCGACCTCGGCGACGCCGCCGGTGTGGTACGTCGCCCCGAGGGCGGCCACCAGTTCGGGCTTGACCCCGTGCTCCACCCGGTCCAGTACGTGCACGTCCAGACCGCGCTGGACACCGATCATGGCGGCGAGCAGGCCGATCGGCCCGGCGCCGGTGACGAGCAGGCGGCGCGGCTCGAACCAGGCGCGGCCGCCGATCCGGTCGATCTGGTCCCACGCCTTGGCCACGACCGTGGTCGGCTCCATCAGCACGCCCACGCGCTCCAGCGAAGGGTCGAGCCGGACCGCGTAGTCGGCCTCCACCGTCCACTGCTGGGAGCCGTAGCCGTGGATCTGCTTGATGCCGCGCTCGGTGAACCCGCCGTTGCGGCACATGTCGAACTCCCCGTGCGCACAGGCCCCGCACGGCACGGGGTCGGGCCTGCGCACCACCCCCACCACCAGGTCGCCCGCGGAGAAGCCGCTGCCGTCGGGGGCCTCGCGCACCCGGCCCAGCGACTCGTGCCCCAGGATCAGGCGCTCGTGACCGGGCGGCGCCTCGCCGTACCCGGCGTCCGCGATCTCTCGGTCGGTGCCGCAGATCCCCAGCGCGATGCCGTCGACGAGCAGCTCCCCCGCGCCCGGCACGGGCGTCTCGACCTCGCTGACCCGCACCGAACCGGCCTGCGACGGCACCACCGTCAGAGCACGCATGGCCCTCCCCCTCACCTGACGCACGTGTTCGGCCCCGGTACCGGGTGCCGAGGCGTCCCCGGAACGCGGGACCGGGGGTCGGGAACGCTCCCCGGCGCCCGCCCCGTCCCCGGGGATTCTGCCAAGCGGCTACCCGGGCGCCGCTCCCGACACACGAGGCGGGACGCGAACGGGACGAGGCACGGCCCGAACGGGGCGCGATCGGGACGGGCGTGAACAGGGCGGGGC
>NZ_QPFC01000554.1:0-1747 GCF_003427465.1 Nocardiopsis sp. TNDT3
CCCCCCCCGCCGCCGTCAGGCGGTCACCACCGAGGGGTTGCCCTTGAGCATGAAGCCCTCGTAGTCGGCCGCGGCCACGTCACCGAGCTTCTGGCGGTAGTTGCCGAGCCCCGCGAAGTAGAACAGGACCCGCTTCTTCTTGCCCGGGATGTTGGCCCCGAAGATCCAGGAGTTGACCTTGGGGAACAGGGAGTGGTCGGCGATCTGCGTGCACAGCTCGGTCCAGCCCTCCTCCGCCTCCGGGGTCGGCTCGATGGAGGTCAGGTCGCGCTCCTCCATCATCCGGACCAGCTCGGTGATCCACTCGACCTGGGTCTCGATGGCCGTGGGCAGGTTGCTGAAGACGCTGTTGGGGCCGTAGACCATGAACATGTTGGGGAAGCCCGAGACGTTGACCCCGAGGTAGCTGGCGGGCGTGTCCCCCCAGTGCTCCTCGATGGTCACGCCGCCCCGGCCGCGGATCTCCATCTGCCGGTAGCTGCCCTCGACGGCCTCGAAACCGGTCGCGAAGACGACGACGTCCAGCTCGTGCTCCACCCCGTCCTCGGTCACGATCCCCGTGGGGGTGAACTCCCGGATCGGGGTCTCCTTGAGGCTCACCAGGCTGACGTTGTCCCGGTTGTAGGACTCGTAGTAGTCCTCGTTGCAGACCGGGCGCTTGGCGTAGTAGTCGGTCGGCTGGAGCTTGCGGGCGGTCTCCGGGTCCTTGACGATCTCCCGGATCTTGGACCGGATGAAGTCGGCCGCCGCCTCGTTGGCCCTGGGGTCGAAGATGATGTCGGAGAAGGTGCCGAACATGAAGCGGAAGCCGTTGCCCCGGTCCCAGTTCTCCTGGAAGACGCGTCGGCGCTCCTCCTCGGAGACGCTCATCGCGGCGATCTCGCTCTCCTCGAAGCCGCACGCCACGCGGGACTTCTTGGCCTGCTCCCAGACCTGGTCGTAGCGGCCGCGCAGGTCGGTGAAGTAGGCCTCGTCCACCTCGGCGTTGCCCGAGGGCACGTTGTACTGGGGGGTCCGCTGGAACACGGTGAGCTGCCCGGCCACCTTCGAGGCCGCGCAGATGAACTGGGTTCCGGTGGAGCCGGTGCCGATGACGCCGACCCTCTTGCCCTCGATGTCGAGGTCGTCGGGCCAGGAGCCGGTGTGGACCAGGCGGCCCTGGAAGCTGTCGCGGCCCTTGAAGTCGGGGAAGTGGGAGGTGGACAGCGGTCCGAGGGCGGTCACCACGTAGCGGGCGGTGAGGGTCTGGCCGTCGCTGGTGGTCGCGGTCCACAGGGCGGCGGCCTCGTCGTAGACCAGCGTCTCGACGCCGGTGTTGAGCTGGATGTCCCTGGCGAGGTCGTGCCGCTCCACGACCGCCTCCAGGTAGCCCAGGATCTCCGCCTGGGACAGGTAGCGCTTCTTCCAGGTCCACTCCCGCAGCAGGTCGCGGTCGAAGGAGTACTGGTAGATGAAGCCCTCGCTGTCGGACATGGCGCCGGGGTAGCGGTTCCAGTACCAGGTGCCCCCGACCCCGCCCGCCTTGTCGAAGGCCCGGACGGACAGGCCCAGTTCGTTGCGGAGCTTGTGCAGCGCGTAGATGCCGGCGAACCCGGCACCGACGACGATCGCGTCGAGATCGGTGTTCTTCGCGTTGGTCACGGGACAGTTCCTCACGATTGTGTAGGGAAAGGGATGGTGTTCGAGCGGGGGTGGGTTCCGGGCCCCCGGCGGGGTAGAGCCGGGTGCCCGGGACGCCGGGCTGGGG
>NZ_QPFC01000555.1:0-5399 GCF_003427465.1 Nocardiopsis sp. TNDT3
CCGGACCGTGACGGCTCGCGGGGATGGCCGGAACCGCTGACGGCGAGGAGCCGTTCAGCGACCGGGGGCAGAGCCGTTCACAGGGCCGAGGCGGCGCCGCTCATGGCCGGGGCAGGGGCACTTCCGGGCCGGAGGCGGAACCGCTCACGGCGAGGCGGCGAGGTGTTCGTCGAGGAACCCGTCCAGGCCGTGCCGGGTGACCTGGCTGGCGAACCCTCCCCAGTTGAGGTCGAACATGTGCTCCGCCCAGGGGATCTCCAGGTGCCGGTGCGGGACCCCGGCCGCGTCGAGCCGGGCGGCGAGGCGGCGGTTGTCCTCCGGGCCCACGAACAGGTCGTGGCCGGGCGTGATCAGCATCGTGGGCGGAACCTCCGGCGAGACGTACGTGATGGGCGAGCTCATCGCGTACTCCTCGGGCAGCTCCGCCACGGAGCCGCCCATCAGGCGCTCGCTCTCCTCCAGGAGGTCGCCGCCCATCGGGGAGTTGCGCTGGCGCCAGGGCAGCTCGGGCGCCTCGGCGGTACCGTCGGCCACCGCGTACCAGGCCACGACCGCGTCGACGCCGGTGTCGGGCACGTCGCAGCTCGGGGGGATCTCCTCGTCCGAGCTGTACGCGGCCAGGAGGGCGAGCAGGCCGCCCGCCGACTGGCCGGTGACGGCGATCCGGCCGGGGTCGGCCCCGTACTCCGCGGCGTGCTCGCGGGCCCAGCCGATCGCGCACTTGACGTCGGAGACCGGCACCGACCAGTCGCCGTCGGGGAAGTAGCGGTAGTCGACGTCGAACACCACGTGTCCGTTGTCGGCCAGCCACACGTCCCAGCGGGGCAGGAGGCTCTGCGGCAGGTCGTCCGCGCCTCCGTGGACGTTCACCACGATCGGTGGCGGGGCGTCCCCCCGCCGCCGCTCGGGCTCCCACACGTCCAGTTCCAGGTCCTGCGGGTCGGAGGCGTCCCCGACCGCCGACTCGCCGGTGCGCAGGTAGACGCGGGTCTCGGGTGCGCGGTCGGCGCTGGTGGCGAGTCCGGCGGCGTACTCGCCGAGGTCGAGCCGGGCTCCCTCCGCGTGTGCGGTGGACCAGGTCGTCCCGGGCGGGACGAGCGCGGCGACCAGTACCGCGCCGTTGGCCGTGGCGGCCGCCGCGGCGAGGCGCCGACGCCACACCGCTCCCCTGCTTCCCGCGTCCGGACGCCGCCCGGTGCCCTCGCGGAAGCGCGGCCTCCCCGCCGCGAACAGGGCCGGGACCAGGCCGACGACGGCCAGGGCGGCGAACACCAGGCTGAACTCCAGTACCAGCAGTCCGTACTGCCACGCGTCCCAGGAGGGCGGCGGCAGCAGGACGAGCGCGGCGGCGCCCGTGCCGACAAGCGCGGTCGTGCCCGCGAGGGCGGTCGCCAGCCAGCGGGCGGCCGCGGCGGCGCGGTTCCGTCGGTCCATGGTCTCCCCTTCGAGAACTCTTTCGATACGTACGTATCGATACGAACGTATCAGAACGGGGGGTGTGTCAGAATGTGGCCGTGCCCAGGTACGTGGACAAGGACGGACGCCGCCGGCAGGTGGCCGCCGCCCTGCACCGGATCGCCGCCCGCGAGGGCCTGGAGAGCGTCAGCATCCGCACCGTGGCGGCCGAGGCCGGACTCTCCGTCGGAGCCGTCCAGCGCGACTTCGGGACCAAGGAGGCGCTTCTCCTCTTCGCCATGCACGAGGTCGTCGACGCGGTCGCCGCGCGGCTCGCCCGGGTGCGGATCGGCCCGGGGCTGCTGTCCTTCGCCGAGGGGCTGCGGCAGGTGCTCACCGACCTGCTGCCGACCGACGACGAGCGCCTGGCCGAGGCCCGCGTCTGGTCGGCGTTCTACGCCCGCGCGGCCGTGGACGCCGAGTTCGCGGAGGTCCTGGCCGGGTTCGACGTCCGGGCCCGCGCCGCTCTGCGCGCCGCCGTCGGCTGGGCGGGCGAGCAGGGGGAACTGGCCCCCGGGCAGGACCCGGACGCCCTGGTGGAACTCCTGCTGGTCCTCGTGGACGGGATCTGGCTCAGCGCCGTCCGCCAGCCCCCGGGCGCCCCGCTGGACGCCCAGCGCGCCGCGGTGGAGGCGGCGGTCGCGGCGGTCACACGCGGATAGACGTCCCGTACGGGCAGGCGTCCCGTGCGGGGAACGTCCGCGCCGTCGGTGCGGGCGCCAGTCGGGACGGCCCGCGGGGGCGGGGGCGCCGGGAAGGTGGAGGCTCCTGCGGCCGCCTCCCGTGTGCGGTGCGGCCCCGTCGGCAGCGCCACCGCGATGGCCTCGTGGTCGCTCAGGGCCGTTTCCCTCTTCCCTTCGCGCGGCCGTACCGCCCCGGTGAGCGCGGTGCGGGGCGGCGTTCGCGGCCCCGGCCACCGCCCGCACCGGTACCGCCCCCGTGGACGCGGTGCGGGGGAGGGGCTTCCAGGGAAGGGTGATTTAGGTTAGCCTTACCTGACTGTCTTCTATTCGAGGTGGTCGCCCGTGAACGCCCCCGTTCCTCCTCCCGCCGATCGCGCCCGTTCCACCCTGGCCCGCGGCGGTCCGGTGACCGTGGCGGCGGCCTCGGACCGGTTCGGCGAGGCGGGGACCGTGTACCTGGAGGAAGCCCCCTGCCACGTGCACGCCGACGGCGCCGTGAGCCTCCTGCTGCCCGACGGCCACCCGCTCACGGCCCCCCGTCCCAGGGGCCCCGTGGTGATGGCGGAGTTCACCGACCTGTCACCCGTGCTGATGCGCGACAGGGTGCGGGCGGTGCTGTGGGTGAGCGGCGCCGTGGAGGCCCTGGAGCACGCCCACGCCCGCGTACGCGCGGCCCGGCTGCCCGAGGCCGCCACCGACGACCGGCTGCTGGAGATCGGGTACGGCCTGACGATGGTGGTCCTGCGCACCGCCCTGGTGGTCCAGTCCGACCACGACGGGGCCCACGTGCTCGATCCGGCCGAACTGGCCGCCGCGCGCCCCGACCCGTTCTGCCTCTGGGAGGCGCCCTGGCTGCGCCACCTCGACGAGGACCACCCGGACCTGGTGGGCGACCTGCTGGCCGCCGCTTCCGGCGCCGCGCGCGGAGGCCGACCCAGGCCCCTGGGCGTGGACCGCCTCGGGCTGCGGCTGCGGGTGGAGACCGCGCGGGGCCACCACGACGTACACCTGCCCTTCACCCGCCCGGCGCGCACCCCCGACGACGTCGCCGTCCAGGTGCACCGGCTGGCCGGACACCCCGTCCCCCAGGGCTACGACCGCGGATGAGCGGCCACCGGAAGGCGGGCGCGGCCGAGGGGTCCGAGGGCGCGGCCACGACCGCCCACCAGCGGCCGCCGCACCGGCCCGATGACATTTGTCAGTGCGCGCGCCGGTAGGTTCCCCCGTGCGGCCGGTGATAACGGCGTCTGTTCCGTGTGAGCCGTTCCGCGGGAACCTGGGGACATGACGACGACAGCGAGCACCGCAGCGACCGGCCCCGGCCGACAGGACGCCACCGGCCCGGCGGTGGTCGTCCGCGACCTCCACCAGCACTACGGCGACTTCGAGGCGGTCAAGGGGGTCTCCTTCGAGATCCACCCCGGCGAGCTCTTCGCCCTCCTCGGGACCAACGGCGCGGGCAAGACCACCACCATCGAGACGATGGAGGGCTTCCGCCGCCCCAGCTCCGGCAGTGTCCGGGTCTTCGGCCTCGACCCCTACGGCCAGCCCGCCGGAGTCCGGGAGCGCACCAACGCCGTCCTCCAGGGCAGCGGCCTGCTGGAGGACCTGACCGTCGCCGAGACCCTGCACCTGGCCCGCGACCTCGCGGCCGCGCCCAGGGACACGGACGAGACGCTGGAGCTGGTCGGCCTCGCCGACAAGCGCGGGGTCGCGGTCCGCCAGCTGTCCGGAGGGCAGAAGCGCCGCCTGGACCTGGCGCTGGCCCTGCTGACCAGGCCCGAGGTCCTGTACCTGGACGAGCCCACCACCGGCATGGACGCCGAGGGCCGCATCGAGACCTGGCGCATCGTCAACGACCTCAAGCGGGAGGGGGTGGCGGTCCTGCTCACCACCCACTACCTGGAGGAGGCCGAGCGGCTCGCCGACCGGCTGGCGATCATGCACCGCGGCGAGGTCCGCGTGGAGGGGACGATCCAGGAGGTCCTCGCGGGTTGGGGCGACCGGGTGAGCTTCGTGCTGCCCCCGAACGTGCGCACCGCCGACCTGCCCCGCGTCGAGGGCGCGGACGTCTCCGTGGAGACGCGCGGCCAGGCGCTGTGGGCCACCTACACGGTCACGCGGGGGGACGTCGAGGAGAGGGCGCACCACGCGGTGGCCGCGCTCATGTCCTGGGCCGTGGAGAACGGTACCGTCCTGCGCAGCCTCCAGGTGCGCAGCGCCTCCCTGGAGGACGTGTTCCTCCGGGTCGCCGACGGCGCCGCCGACCTGGTCTGACGCGCGCCGCAGCGCTCCGTGCCCCCCTGCCCCGCACAGTCCTTCGAGGAGACACCGCGATGACCGCGAACACCGCCGCCCCCGCCACCGACGCCACCGGCGTCCGACCCGGCGTCCGACCCGGCGTCAGCTGGGCCAGGCAGGCCGTCCGCCTGGCCCGAACCGAGTTCACCCTGTTCGCCCGGTACAAGACCGCCTGGATGTACCTGGCCCTGCCGCTCTTCTTCGCCTTCATGACCACGAACCTCCCCAATGACGAGGTCGTCCCCGGCTTCGGGATGGGGCAGATGGCCATGGTCGCCACCATCGGCTCCATCGGGCTCATCCTGGGCGTCGGCCACCCCTCCAACGTGTTCACCGCGCGGAGGGAGTCCCTGGTCCTCAAGCGGCTGCGGGTCAGCGGGGTGCCCCAGTCGGCGGTCTTCGGCGGCGTCATCGGGGCCGTGGTGGTCTTCTCCCTGGCGATCACGGTGGTGGTGGCCGCCCTGGTCCTGGTCTTCTTCGGCAGCCTTCCCCGGGACCCGCTGATGCTCGCCGTGGCGGTCGTCCTCAGCTCCGTCATGTTCTCCCTGATGGGGCTGCTCATCACCCCGATCGTCCGCAACGCCGAGTCCGCCCAGATGATCTCGATGCTGCCCATGCTGGTCCTGCTGTTCGTGGGCGGCGGACTCATCCCGCTGGAGTTCCTGCCGGAGACCGCTCGCGTGATCATCGGCTTCGTTCCGTCGGTCCCCGCCGGGGAGATGGCGCAGACCGCCTACTCCGGCTACGACGCCTTCCGGGGCTTCGGGGACGGGGAGGAGAAGGGCTACCTCGCCCTGTGGGTCGCGGCCCTGCCCTCCATCGGGATCATGCTCGCCTGGATCGCGGTGCTGGCCCTGCTGGTGCGCCGCTACTTCAGGTGGGACCCCCGCCAGCCGTAGGGCGGGGGCGGGGCGCCGGGGAGGCCGGGGACGGACGGCCTGCCCCGGCCTTCTCCCGTGC
>NZ_QPFC01000556.1:0-5732 GCF_003427465.1 Nocardiopsis sp. TNDT3
CCGCCGCACCGTGTGTGCGACGGCCCCGCCCCGCCTTTCGGTCATCCGGCCGACGCCGTTATATCCCCGGTAAATCCGGGACCATGGTGCTCCGACTCAATCCCCGGAAGGCTTCACGAGCGGGAAAAGGACAGTTTCCCGGATGTTCTTTCCGGTGAAGGCCATGAGGAGGCGGTCGATACCGACGCCCACACCGCCGGTCGGCGGCATTCCGTACTCCAGGGCCCGCAGGAAGTCCTCGTCCAGCTGCATCGCCTCGGGGTCGCCCTCCGCGGCCATCAGCGACTGCCGGGTGAGGCGCTCGCGCTGCTCGACCGGGTCGACCAGCTCCGAGTAGCCCGTGCCCATCTCCATGCCGAACCCGATGAGGTCCCACTTCTCGGTGAGCAGCGGGTCCTCGCGGTGCTGCCGGGTGAGCGGGCTGGTCTCCACCGGGAAGTCGCGCACGAAGGTGGGCTGGACCAGCGTGTGCTCCACCAGCTCCTCGAAGACGTGCTCCACGAGCTTGCCCTGTCCCCAGGAGGGGTCGTACTCCACTCCCCGGGAGTCGGCCAGGCGGCGGACCTCGTCGATCGGCGTGCGCGGGTCGACCTCGGCCCCCAGCGCCTCGGACACCGCCCCGTACAGGGTGACCTGCGGCCACTCCCCGCCCAGGTCGTAGGTGCGCCCGTCCCGCTCGACCACCGTCGAGCCGAACACGGCGCGCGCCGCCTCCTGGATGAGTTCGCGGGTCAGGTCGGCCATGACGTTGTAGTCGGCGTAGGCCTGGTAGAACTCCAGCATCGTGAACTCGGGGTTGTGCGTGGAGTCCGCGCCCTCGTTGCGGAAGTTGCGGTTGACCTCGAAGACCTTCTCCAGACCGCCCACGACCAGCCGCTTGAGGGACAGCTCGGGGGCGATGCGCAGGTACAGGTCCATGTCGTAGGCGTTGATGTGGGTGGTGAAGGGGCGCGCCGTGGCGCCGCCGTGCACCCGCATCAGCATGGGCGTCTCGACCTCGACGAAGTCGCGGGAGGCGAGCCCCTCCCGGATCGCGCGGATGGCGGCCGAGCGGCGGCGCACCATCTGCTGGGACTCGGGGTTGACGATGAGGTCGACGTAGCGCTGGCGGACCCGGGCCTCGGGGTCGGTCAGGCCCTTGTGCTTCTCCGGGAGCGGGCGCAGGCACTTGGCGGTCAGCGTCCAGGAGGTCACCAGGATCGACAGCTCACCGCGACGGGAGGTGATGACCTCGCCCTCCACGCCCACGTGGTCGCCGAGGTCGACGTCGGCCTTCCAGGCGTCCAGGCGCTCCCGGCCCACCTGGTCCAGGGACAGCATGATCTGGATGTCGCCGGTCTCGTCGCGCAGGGTGGCGAAGCACAGCTTGCCGCCGGTGCGGTAGAGCATGACGCGTCCGGCGACGGAGACCTCCGCGCCCGTGCGGGTGTCCGGCTCCAGCCCCTGGTGTTTGTCGCGCACGGCCCCGATCGACGTGGACCGCGGGAAGGTCACGGGGAAGGGGTCGGTGCCCTCCTCCCGCAGCCGGTCCAGCTTCTGGCGCCGGACCCGCATCTGTTCGGGCAGGTCGTCGTAGGTGTCGTCGTGCGCGTCATTCACGCGCACGATCCTACCGGCGGTCGCGGTCCGGCCCGACCGGTCGGCGTCCGCGGGAACGGGGCGCGCTCCGGCGGTCGGGGTCCCTTTCCGGGGTAGGGGCACGGTGGGAGGCCGGTGACGCGGATCACTAGTATTGCGCTGCCCTGACCCGCGCCTTCACATCCGAGAGCAGTACCTACCGAGAGACGGACCCCACTGGTGAGTGTCGAGGGAAGCACGAGAGCCGTCGTCACGGCGCTGTGCGCGAACCTGGGAATCGCCGCGACGAAGTTCGTGGCCTACCTCCTGACCGGATCATCGTCGATGATGGCCGAGTCCATCCACTCGGTCGCCGACTCCAGCAACCAGGCGCTGCTGCTGATCGGCGGCAAGCGGGCGCGCCGGGGCGCCACGGAGGAGCACCCCTTCGGCTACGGCCGCGAGCGCTACGTGTACGCGTTCATGGTGGCGATCGTGCTGTTCAGCCTGGGCGGCCTGTTCGCGCTCTACGAGGCCTGGCACAAGATCTCCCACCCCGAGCCGATCACGTCCTGGCAGTGGGTCCCCGTGGCCGTGCTGCTGGTGGCGATCGTGCTGGAGTCGTTCGCCATGCGCACGGCGGTCAAGGAGTCCAACGCGGTCCGGGGCAAGGCGGGCTGGGTGCAGTTCGTCCGCCGCTCCAAGTCCCCCGAGCTGCCGGTGATCCTGCTGGAGGACGCCGGCGCCCTGCTGGGCCTGGTGTTCGCCCTGGCCGGTGTCAGTCTGACCCTGATCACGGGCGACGGCCTGTGGGACGGCCTGGGCACCGCCGCCATCGGCGTCCTGCTGGTGGTCATCGCGGTCGTGCTGGCCGTCGAGGTCAAGAGCCTACTCATCGGCGAGTCCGCCACGAGCGAGAACGTGCGGGCCATCCGCCGGGCCATCGAGTCGGTCGAGGACATCGACCGCCTGATCCACATGCGCACCCAGCACGTGGGCCCCGAGGAGCTGCTGGTGGCCGCGAAGGTGGCCGTGGACGCGCACGACGACGCGGGCCGGATCACGCGGGCGATCAACGAGGCCGAGGAGCGCATCCGGACGGCGGTGCCCATCGCCACGCTGGTCTACATCGAGCCGGACCTGTTCCGCGGCGGGGCCTCGCCGGAGGCTTCCCCCGGCACCGTCTCCTCGGGCTGAACCGGGGGTGGCGCGGCGGCCGGGGCCGGTCGCCGCACCACCGCGGCCGCGAACTCCCGGAAACCGTTTCTTTACACAGGGTAACAGGTGTAATATGGGTGCATGAGTCGCACAAACATTGACATCGACGACGAACTGGTCACTACCGCCATGGAACGCTTCCAGGTGAGCACCAAGCGCGAAGCCGTGGACATCGCCCTTCGCCGGGCCGTGGGCACACCTCTCACCAAGGAGTTCCTCCTCAGCCTGGAGGGCATCGGCTGGGAGGGCGACCTGGAAGAGATGCGCCACTCCGGCTTCGAGGGCGGGGCGCCCGCCTCGTGAACACCGTCTATCTGGTGGACAGCTCCGCCTGGGTGGAGTACCTGCGCAAGACCGGTTCCGAGACCCACGTCTTCGTCAGGGAACTCATCGAGCGCGGCGTCCACCTGGCCACGACCGAACCCGTCGCCGCCGAGATCCTGAGCGGGGCGAAGAGCTCCACCGAGCTCCAGCAGCTGGAACGCCTCACCGACGGCCTGATCCAGCTGTCTCTGGACAACAGGCTCGACTTCCACCATTCGGCGGGCATCTACCGTGAGGCCCGCTCCAGGGGTAAGACGATCCGCAAACACACGGACTGCCTCATCGCGGCCGTCGCCCTGCGCACCGACGCGGTCCTCGTGCACTGCGACCGCGACTTCGACCACCTCGCCGAGGTGTTCCCCCGGCTGCGCGCGCAGCGGCACGACCAGGGCTGAACCCGCCGGGGCGGAAGGCCTCCTCCCTCTCCCCCGCCCCGGACCCGGATCAGCCGACGTTGCGCTCGTAGACCAGACGCAGGCCGATGAGGGTCAGCCACGGCTCGTGCAGGTCGACCGTCTCGCACTCGGCCACCACGATGGAGGCGAGCCCCCCGGTGGCCACCACGGTCACGTCGTCGGGCGCGTCGGTGAGCTCGGCGACCATGCGGTCCACGATCCCGTCCACCTGGCCCGCGAACCCGAACACGATCCCCGAGCGCAGCGCCTCGGTGGTGTTCTTGGCGATGGCCGCGCGCGGCTTGACGATCTCCACCATGTGCAGCTGGGCGCCGCGCCGTGAGAGGGCGTCCACGGAGATGTCGATGCCCGGGGCGATGGCCCCGCCCACGTACTCCCCGCGGGCGCTGACCGCGTCGAAGGTGGTCGCGGTCCCGAAGTCCACCACCACCGCGGGGCCGCCGTAGAGGTGGTTGGCGGCCAGCGCGTTGATGATCCGGTCGCTGCCCACCTCCTTGGGGTTGTCCATCCGGATCGGCACCCCGGTCTTGACGCCGGGTTCGACGATCACGGCCGGGACGTCCCCGAAGTGGCGGCGGAACATGTCCCGCATCTCGTGCTGGACCGACGGGACCGAGCAGCACAGGGCGATGCCGTCGATGTCCTCGGGGCGGCCCAGGCTGCTGCCGTCGACGAGCCCGCGCAGGACCACGGCCCACTCGTCGGCCGTGCGCCTGGTGTCGGTTCCCACCCTCCAGTGTTCGAGAAGGTCGTCGGATGCGAAGAGACCGAAGACCGTCTCGGAGTTGCCGACGTCGATCGCGAGCAGCATGCTGGGGGCCTCATCCGTGGTCGAAGTGGTGTGTTCTCAAGGAATCTTCCACCAACCGGGCCGCTCACAACAGGTCAAGCGCGATATCCAGCGCCGGGCTGGAGTGGGTGAGCGCCCCGACCGCCAGGTAGTCCACCCCGGTGCGGGCCACGTCACCCGCCACGTCCAGGGTCAGGCCGCCGGAGGACTCCAGCCGCGCACGGCCCGCGACCAGCGCGACCGCCTCGCGGAGCCGCTCGACGGTGAAGTTGTCGAGCAGGATCTCCTCGGCGCCCGCGGCGATGGCGTCCTCGATCTGGTCGGTCCGGTCCACCTCCACCTCCAGGGGGAGGTCGGGGAAGCGCGCGCGGATGGCGCGGACCGCCTCGCCGACGCCGCCCGCGGCGACGACGTGGTTGTCCTTGACCAGTCCGGCGTCGCTGAGGCCGTAGCGGTGGTTGACCCCGCCGCCGCAGCGCACGGCGTACTTCTCCAGCGCGCGCAGCCCCGGCCGGGTCTTGCGGCTGTCCCGGATCCGGGCGCCGGTCCCGGCCACGGCGTCCACCCAGGCGCGGGTGGCGGTGGCGATTCCGGACATGTGGGTGAGGAAGTTGAGCGCGGTCCGCTCCGCGGTGAGCAGGTCGCGGGTGCGCGCGGTGACCGTCATCAGGACGTCGCCGCGCTTGACCGCGTCGCCGTCGGCCACGGTCCGGTGCGCCTCCAGGGCCCCGTCGGCGACCAGCCAGAAGACGAGTTCGGCGAGCGGGAGGCCGCTGACGGTGCCGTCGGCGCGGGCCACCACGTGCGCGGTGCGCACCTGGTCGCCGGGGATGGTCGCGACGGTGGTGACGTCGATGCCCGGCCCCGCGGTGAGGTCCTCGGACAGGGCGCGGCGGACCAGGTCCACGTGGGACTGCGAGGGGGCGGTGTACGGGAGGGAGAACTCGGCGCGCGCGTCCGGGTGGGCGTCCGACGCCTCCAGAACCCCGCCGGCGCCCGGACCGGCGAGGGGGAGGCCGATGGAGTCCAGTTCCGCGGTGAGCGCGGGCGGCAGGGAGGGCGTCCAGTCCTCATCCGTGGTCACGATGGTGTTCCCTTCCAGTCGGACGACGACGGGGCGGATCCGGAGCCCGGGCACGGGCTCGGGGTGGTCGGCGCGCTGGTGCGCGCCCCTGCTCTCGGTCCTGTGCAGCGCGGCGGCGGCCACGAGCCGAGCCGCGGTGAGCAGGTTGGCGGTCTCCCAGGCGGCCACGTCGGGGGTGGCCGGGGAACCGGGACGGGCGAGGGCGTCGAGTTCGGCGGTCAGCTCGGCGAGCCCCTCACCGGTGCGCAGAACCCCGGCGTGGCGCGACATGAGGGTGCGCACGCGGGCCGCGGCGGCGGGGTCGGGAAGCGGGGTGACGGTGCCGACGGCCTCGGCCCGCGCG
>NZ_QPFC01000054.1:0-1791 GCF_003427465.1 Nocardiopsis sp. TNDT3
CGCTCCCGGCCATCACGGCCGGGAGCGCCTCCGCTCCGGTCTTCCGGGAGCGCGGGTCCGGACCACGACGACCTCAACCAGCCGAAGGGCAGGGAGTCAGCCGCGCGAGGAACTCGCCGAACGATCGCGCTATCCGTCGGGGGACGCGGTCTTCGTCGATGTAGGCGATGGCGGGTTCTCCCGCGGGACCGCACCCGGAATAGTCGAGCATGACCGTGTCATGGCCACCGGAAGGCGTGTGGCAGACCACCACGCCGATTTCCGGATACCCCCATTCGGTGATGAGGTACGAGCTTCCCCCGTCGGACGCGGAGTCGATCCCCCAGTTTCCGCCGATTCCCCGGATCCCGCTGATCTCGAAATGGTCGTCGGCCCAGGACGTCGGAAACGGCGTGGGGTAGCAGCGGCGTCGCGGGGTCCCTCCGTTCCGTATCAGCAGCACCTCCACGTAGCCGCGAGGAAGCCGCACGCCGAGGTCCGTCTCGGCACGGCGGACCATTTCGCTGTCGAGAGGAGGACCGGTGTAGTAGTCGCTGTCCTCGAACAGCTCTGTCATCAGCAACCTCCGGTGTGTCCGGTGCCGACACGGACTCGCCCCTCGACGAGTTGTGCAGGCCCGGGGTCTCGATGATGCCGGTAGGACAGCCGGAACCCCCGTCCGGGGTTGCGGCAGTGCCTGTCCTTCGCGCGGGGCTCATGTACCGCGATTCCTGGCGCGGCGGCCTCTTCCGCCCCACCCGGACCGTGACGGGGCCGCCCGACGGACCGTGCGCACACTAGGCTCCAGCGATGGACCGAGTCACCGATGTACCCCACACCCCCGCCCGGGCCGCGGATCCGGCCCGGACGAACGACTACGACGGTTTCGCCGAGGCGTACGCGGCGGACAACGAGGACAACATCCAGAACGCCTACTACGAACGGCCCGCGATGCTGGCCCTGGCCGGGGACGTGACCGGCCGCCGCATCCTGGACGCGGGCTGCGGCGCGGGCCCCCTGTCCGCCGCCCTGCGCGACCGGGGCGCCGACGTCACCGGTGTCGACGCCAGCGCCGGAATGCTGGCGCTGGCCAGGCGCAGGCTCGGGGAGGACGCGGACCTGCGCGTGGCCGACCTGAGCGATCCCCTCCCGTTCGCCGACGGCGCGTTCGACGACGTGGTCGCGTCGCTGGTGCTGCACTACCTGGAGGACTGGGGCCCGACGCTGGCCGAGTTCCGGCGCGTGCTCAGGCCCAGCGGTCGGCTGATCGCGTCGGTGCAGCACCCGTTCACGGACTACGCGATCCAGGACCCCCGGCCCGACTACTTCGCGACCACCAGCTACAGTGCCGAGTTCGCGTTCGGAGGGCGGATCGTTCCGCTGAGGTTCTGGCGCAGGCCGCTGCACGCGATGACCGACGCCTTCACCGCCGCCGGGTTCCGCCTGTGCGCCATCAGCGAGCCGCAGCCCGATCCGGCCGCCCGTGAGCTGTTCCCCGACGAGTTCCACGCCCTGTCGACCAGGATCGGCTTCCTCTTCTTCGTCCTGGAGGCGCCGCCGTCCCGGCCAGCGAGGGCCGCCCCGAGGCACTGGCCACCGGCGCGGCCGGGGACGTCTTCCTGTGCCACCCGTTCCTCGTGCACGCCGCCCAGCCGCACCGGGGCGCCGCCCCGCGCTTCATGGCCCAGCCGCCGCTGCTGCCCCTGGGGGAACTCGACCTCGACGCGCGGCGGCCCACCCCGGTCGAACGTCCGGTCATCGAGGCGCTACGCGCGTGCTGACCCGCGCCGGGGCCGCGCGGTGGTCCCGGCC
>NZ_QPFC01000557.1:0-10602 GCF_003427465.1 Nocardiopsis sp. TNDT3
GCCCCGTGGAACCGCCGCCCAGCAGACCGGACAGCGGGTCGCCCGACACCGGACCCGAGGCCAACTGCTCCGTGGAGGCGTGGCTCAGCGGCAGCGTACTGCCGCCGGTGTCCAGGCCCACGCCTTCGAGCAGGTCGGTTCCCCCCAGCAGTGTGGACAGCGGGTCGCCCGACACCGGCCCCGAGGCCAACTGCTCCGTGGAGGCGTGCGACAGCGGCAGGGTGCCGCCGCCCGCCCCGCCACCGACACCGCCGAGCAGGCCGCCCAGGAGGTCCGTACCGCCCAGCAGACCGGACAGCGGGTCACCCGACACCGGGCTCGCGGTGCCCGACAGGGGCAGCGTCTCGCTGACGGTGTCCAGCTCCAGCGGACCGACGTTGGTGGCGTTCTCCTCCCCCGCCCGGATCGGGGTGTCGGTGGAGACGGCGTTCCCGGCGACCGGGCCGAGGGGCTGGTCCGGGGCGGACTGGCGACGCACGTCGGGCTGGGCGGAGATCTGACCGGGCTCGACCTTGACCAGCTCGCCCAGGGGCGTGGAGACGCCCTCCGTCAGCGGCGCCGGAACCTGGCTGCCCAGGTCGTTCAGCGCGAGCCCGTCCGTGGCGCCGCCGAGGACGTCGGCCCCGGCGATCCCGGCGCCGAGGGCGACGAAACCCGCGGTGCTGGCGGCCACCAGCAGGGTCCTGGCAGAGGTGCGAGCGGTGTTGAACATGTCGTGTGTCCTTCCGGAATGTGGTCTGTGGCTCTCGCGTGGACGGCGTTCGTGTGCGCTTCCCGCCGTCCGACGGTTCCGCTCCCCTGGCCGGGGGGAGGGGTTCCGCTCTGGTCCGGGCTTTCCGGTGGGAGAACCCGCCGCGCCTGGAGGGAGCGGTGCGGCTCTACCGGTCATCAGTCGTGGATCTGGCTGGCCACTGACTGACGTGAACCTCGCCGTCGAGGTGCGCGGCTCACGTCAACCCCCAGAGGAGTCCGGTTCCTCACCCACCGTGATCGGTCGGAGGCGCTGCGGCTCTGGGAAGGGGCGTGCCAGGAGGGGTCGCTGGGCGACCGGCTGGAAGGGGGCCGCTAGTCGGGCGAGAAGGTCGGCTCGTCCGCGGACTCGGCGGGGACCGCGAGCAGGACGCGCCGGGCGGCCTGGAGCTGGCCGGGCGCCGGTGCCGGGGCACCGGTGGTGGTCAGGTAGCCCGCGACGGCGGGGACGCCGATGGGAGCGCCCTGGGCGGAGCCCGAGGCGGAGCCGTTCAGCCCGGAGGGCGTGGCGACCGGGTCGGAGACCAGGCGCGCGGGAGCGTTCTCCGCGGCCGGGTCGGCGTGCGCCCGGACGGCGCCCGCGGTGGCTCCGGTGACGGCCGGGACGAAGTGCGTGACGACCTCGGCGGGGACGGGCGGTACCGCGGACCCGCTCCCGGTTCCGGTCCGCTCGTCCGTGTCGGCCGGGGTCGCGGACGGATCCTGCGTCCGCGGCTCGGTGCCGGAGGCGTCGTCCTCGTCGAGGTACTCCTCGACCGGCTCGGTCACCCCGTGCACGGTGTCGCGGATCTGCCGGGCCACCTCGGGGGTCTCGGGCACGTCGCCGCGGGAGACCCCGGCGGACCCGTCGAGGACCATCCGCGTGGTGTTCTCCCCGACCGCGGACACGGCGCCGACCAGCGGGTCGTTGATCCTGGCGGTCATCGGGACGGAGGCGCCGGCGTCCGGGCGGTCCCCGGAGTCGGAGCCGCCCGCGTCCGTCCGCGCGGCGCCGGCCTGCCCGGAGCCGTTCCGGCCCGGGCCTTCGCGACCGTGAGCGGCCCGCTCCGCCTCCGGCCGCTCCGCGACCGCCTGTGCGGCGGGTGCCCGCACGCTCGCGGCGACGGAGGCGGCCTGGTGCACGAGGGTGCCGGTCGCCCCCTCCTCCTGCGCCCGCACGGGGTCGGAGGCCGTCAGCCACGCGGTGACCACGAGGCCGCAGACCAGGGCTGCGAGCAGCAGCGCCCGCCGCACCGGCGCGGGGAGCACGGCGGAACGGGCGCCGGCGGCGCTCGTGAGACCGTGGACTCCAGACACCGGGGGTTCCTCTCCACCGTGGGGCGAGAACCGACACGCGGGGGCGGTCGGGGCCGGTCGCGCCGCACCGGGCGGCGCCTTCCAGCCGGGGGACGGGAGGTCACAAGGGCCTCGTCGCGTCCGCTGATCGCGACGTTAGCATGAATTAGACGACCGGAACCCCGAATCCACAGGAATTCCCGCCCATCCGGAACCGGCCCCTGAACAGCAAGATGTGGCAAACCGGGGAAAAACCAACGACAATTCGACTATTACGCCCGAGGAAACGCGCATTGCCACAACGCCGACCGGCTCTGCGGAGGTTGACGGACACATGACTGAGATCCCCCAGAGCTCCTCCCTGTCCCCCCACAGCGTGGACGAACTGCTGGACGAGGTGCGCTCACTGGACCCGCGCATGTCCGCGCACGGCCGGGTGCACTCGCTGCTCCAGGCCGTCCTGGCCATCGGCGGTGACCTCGACCTGGCGACCGTGCTGCGCAGACTGACCGAGGCGGCGGCACAGCTGACCGGCGCCCGGTACGCGGGCCTGGGAGTGATGGACGAGGACGGGGGCTTCAGCGAGTTCATCCCCGTGGGCCTGAGCGAGGAACAGGCCCGGCGCATCACCGGCTTCCCCCACGGCAAGGGCGTCCTGGGCGTGCCCCTGAACGAGCGCGCGTCACTGCGCCTGGCCGACCTGCGCGAGCACCCCGACTTCGAGGGCTTCCCCGAGGGCCACCCGCACATGGGCAGCTTCCTCGGCGTCCCCATCCAGGTGCGCGACGAGGTCTTCGGCAACCTCTACCTCACCGAGAAGGCCCGGGGCGCGGAGTTCGACGAGGACGACGAGGCGGTGGTGACCGCGCTGGCCACCGCCGCGGGCATGGCCATCGAGAACGCGCGCCTGTACGAGGAGGCGCGGCTGCGCGAGCGGTGGCTGGCCGCGTCCACCGAGGTCACCACCCGCCTGCTGTCGGGCGCCGACACCTCCGAGGTGCTCGCCCACATGGCCGCGCAGGCCCGGGAGATCGGCGGCGCGGACACGGCCGTGATCATGCTCCCCGACCCCCGCGCCCGGGGGCACCTGTTCGCGGAGATCGCGGACGGGCCCATCGCCCAGGAGATCCTGGGGACGCCGGTGGAGATCCACGGCTCCGCGTGCGGGTGGGTGTACGAGTCGGGAGAGGCCCTGAGCGTCCCCGACCTGAGCCGGGCGAACTGCCCCATGCTCGCCCATCGCGGTTACGCCTCGGGCCTGGTGGTGCCCCTGGGCACCCCGGGGAACACGCGCGGGGTACTGCTCCTGGGCAAGCTGTCCGACCGCGCCCCGTTCACCGCGGCGGTACGCCGCATGCTGCACGGGTTCTCGGTGCAGGCGGCGGTGGCCCTGGAGCTGGCCGAGGCGCGGCGCGACACCGAGCGCCTGGCGGTGCTGGAGGAACGCGACCGGATCGCCAAGGACCTGCACGACGTGGTGATCCAGCGCCTGTTCGCCTCGGCGATGACGCTGATGAGCACGCTGCGGCTGATCACCTCACCCGAGGCCGAGGAGCGGGTGCAGCGGACCATCGACGAACTCGACGGAACCATCCGCGAGATCCGCTCGACGATCTTCGCGCTCCAGAACCCGCCGAGCCGCAGGGACACGTCGCTGCGCGGGCGCATCCTGAAACTGGCCGAGAACACCGCGCACAGCCTGGGGTGCCACCCCGGGGTGAGCCTGGACGGGCCGATCGACGCGTCCGTGCCCGACGACATCGGCGAGCAGCTGCTCGCGGTGCTCGGCGAGGGACTGACCAACGTGGCGCGGCACGCGCGCGCGACGGAGGTGCACGTGTCGGTGGCGGTGGAGGAGGCCGCGCACACCGGGCGCCCCACCACCCTGACCCTGACGGTGACCGACAACGGCGTGGGCCTGCCCGAGCACGGACGGCGCAGCGGTCTGCGCAACCTGGAGCAGCGGGCCAAGGCCCTGGGCGGCGGTTTCACCGCGCGCGGGAGTGAGGGCGGGGGCACGGTGCTGGTGTGGCGGGTGCCCCTGCGAGACGACGCCGTTCCGCCCCCGGACAGTTTCTGAGGGATCCGGTCCCACGGTCCCCGAGCCACCGCGCGGTCGCCGGGGCCCGTGGGACCACCAGGGCTGCGGAGACCATCGGGACCGCCGTGACCGGCCCGGTGGCCCGTCCCGCCGGGGCGGGCCGGGCAGCCGTGGTCAGTACCGGCGGCCGCGCAGTTCGGCGACGAGCACGGCGGCCTGCGTGCGGCGCTTGAGGTCCAGTTTGGACAGCAGGGCGGACACGTAGTTCTTGACGGTCTTCTCCGCCAGGTACAGGCGCTCGCCGATCTGCCGGTTGGTCATCCCCTCGCCGATGAGGTCGAGGATCTGCCGCTCCTGCGGGGTCAGCTCGGCCAGCGGGTCCGGCTCGGCCTGGGCGCCGCGCAGCCGCTCCAGCATCGCGCCGGTGCTGCCCGAGTCCAGCAGCGAGCCGCCCGAGGCCACCGTGCGAACCGCCCCGACCAGGTCGGCGCCGTGGATCTGTTTGAGCACGTACCCGGCCGCTCCGGCCATGACGGCGTCGTACAGGGCGTCCTCGTCGGCGAACGAGGTCAGCATCAGGCAGGCGATCTCGGGGTGGTCCGAGCGGATCTCCCGGCACACCTGCACGCCCGACCCGCCCGGCAGCCGCACGTCCAGGACCGCGACGTCGGGCAGCACCACGGGGATCCGCGACAGCGCCTGTTCGGCCGTCCCGGCCTCACCGACGACGGTCATGTCGTCCTCGGTCTCCAGCAGGGCGGCCACCCCCCGGCGGACCACCTCGTGGTCGTCCACCAGGAACACCCTGATCCGCTTGCGAACGCCCTCGGCTCCACCACCCGGCATCGGCCCATCCTCATCCCTGCGTCACCGCGATCAGACACCGCTCCGATGAAGACGGTAATACGTGCGGAGGCCCGCGCGCGGGCCCTTAGGCACCGAACTCCTCGGACGAAGGTCCTACAAACGGACAATTCTCCTCATCTTCGGAGCAAAGCACCTGATCGCAGCGGGTGTGCGCATGATTCCCACGAGCCACGGAACCTCTCGGAATTCACGGCCTCCGGTCCGCCCAGGGACGGGCGAGCTCGAACGCGCGGCAGGCCGCCAGCACCCGGGCGTCGGCGTGCCGGGGCCCGACCGCCTGGAGGCCCACCGGCAGCCCCGCCGCCGTGAAACCGCACGGCACGCTCGCCGCGGGCTGCTGGGTCATGTTGAACGGGTAGCTGAACCCCGCCCACGAGGTCCACCGCTCCCCCGCCAGCCGCGGCGGCGACTCCAACCCCGCCTCGAACGCCGCGATCGGCATCGACGGAGTGAGCAGCAGGTCGTAGGCGTCGTGGAAGCGGCCCATCCGGGCGCCCATCTCCATCCGCAGCGCCATCGCGGTCAGGTAGTCCTGGGCCGAGTAGGTCAGCCCCTCCTCGACGATCTCCCGCAGGCCGGGGTCGAGCAGGTCCCGCTGGCGGTCCGTGAGCCGGTCCGTGGCCTTGGCCGCACCGGAGTACCACAGCACGTGGAACTCCTCCCGGGAGTCGGGCAGACCGGGGTCGGCCTCCTCCACCCGGGCGCCCAGCGCCTCGAACACGGCCACCGCGTCGGCGACCGCCGCGGCCACCTCCGGGTCCACGTCCAGACCGCCCAGGGTGGGGCTGTAGGCGATCCGCATGCCCCGCACCAGCCGCTCGGCGTCGGTGCGCAGGCGCACGTCGCCGAGGCCGGGCGCGGGCGCCGCCAGCGCGGCCCAGTCGCGCGCGTCGGGCTGGGCCATGACCTCCAGCATCAGCGCCATGTCACCCACCGTGCGGGCCAGCGGCCCGGTGTGCGCGAGCGACCCGAAGGGGCTGGCCGGGTAGTGCGGCACCAGGCCCCACGTGGGCTTGATCCCGCACACGCCGGTGAAGCTGGCCGGGATGCGGATCGAACCGCCCCCGTCGGTCCCGGTGGACAGCGGGGCCATCCCGGCCGCGACGGCCGCCGCGGACCCGCCGCTGGAGCCGCCCGGCGTGGTGGACAGGTCCCACGGGTTGCGGGTGACGCCGGTGAGCGGGCCGTCGGTGACGCCCTTCCACGCCAGCTCGGGCGTGGTCGTCTTGCCGACGAACACCGCGCCGCTCTCGCGCAGCCGGGCCACCGCCGGGGAGTCCTCGTCCCACGGACCCTCCTGGGAGCTGGTGACCGAGCCCTTCAGGGTGGGCCACCCGCGGGTGAGGTGGACGTCCTTGACCGAGACCGGCACCCCGTCCAGGGCCCCGGAGGGCTCGCCGCGCCGCCACCGCTCGGCGGAGGCGCGGGCGGCCTCGCGGGCCTCGTCCGGGCGCACCAGGCAGAACGCGTTGAGCGCCGGGTTGTCCCGCTCGATGCGCTCCAGCACGGAGTCGACGGCCTCCACCGGGGAGAGCTCCCCGGCGGCGTAGGCCGCGAGCAGCCGCTCGGCGGACAGGTCGGCCGGTGCGGAGGGCCCGCCGGCGCGCGCCTGCGGAACCGCGGCCGCTCCCGGGGCGCCCTCGGCCGCGCCGACGTCCGCGTTCGCGTCCTCGGTCCCGGCCCGGTCGGAACGGATCGTCACTTCAGCCTCCCGTGTCACGCCATCAGGGGTCAGCCGGGCACGTAGCCGCGGCTCTTGTCGACCACGTTGAGCAGTTCCCGCCCGTCCAGGTAACGGGCGAGGTTGTCGAGGAACAGGTCCATGAGGTCATCGCGCCAGCCGACGACGTCGCCCGACATGTGCGGCGAGACCACCGACCCGGGCAGCCCCCACAGCGGGGAGACCGCCTTGAGGGGCTCGTCCTCGAACACGTCCAGTGCGGCGCCCGCGATGACGCGGTGCTCCAGGGCCGCGGCCAGGTCGGCCTCGACCACGATGGGTCCGCGCGCCACGTTGACCAGTCGCGCGGTGGGTTTCATCAGCCCCAGGAAGCGGCGGTCGACCAGTCCCCGGGTGGCGTCGGTGAGCGGGGCGGCGATCACCACGTAGTCGGCCTCGGGGAGTTCGCCGGCCAGGGTCGGGGCGCCGTCGGCGCCGCGTTCGGCCAGGCTGGACTCGACCACGGTGCCGAAGTCGGGGTCGCCTTCCCGCGCGCGGCTGCCGGAGGCGCGCACGCGCATGCCCACGGCCGTCAGCTTGCGGGCGATGTGGCGGCCGATCGGCCCGGTCCCGACCACGAGGGCCCGCCTGCCGGACACGCGCTCGGTCTCCCTGTGCTCCCAGCGGTGCTCGCGCTGGTGCTCCCAGGTCTGCTGGAAGCCCTTGGCGAAGGCGATGACCTGGCCGAGCACGTACTCGGCGATGGGCTCGTCGAAGACCCCGCGCGAGTTGGTGACCACCGCCGGGCTCTCCACCAGGCCGGGGAACATGAGGTTGTCCACCCCGGCGGTGGCGGCGTGCACCCAGGACAGGGAGTCGGCCTTGGGCCAGGCGGAGGCCAGCGCCTCGGTGAACAGGTCCCACACCAGCAGCGCGTGCGCCCCGGGCAGCCTGGCGGGAAGCTCGTCGGCGGTGGTGTAGACGACCTCGCCGAGGCGGGGATGGTCGTCCATCCGCTCGCGGCCGGGCGGGAGGTCGTCTCCGTGGAGGACGAGGAGTCTCGGTCGGTCGGGCGGGATGAGGCTGTTCACGGGCGTGCACTCTCCGGTTGGCGACGGTGGTTCAGAGAGGTCGTCGGGGACGGATCGCCCTGCACGGGAAACGCTAGGGAGCCCACATAGGATTGTCAACAATCCTCAAATCGACTGTTCCCCCCGAAACCCGGGCCTCCCCCACCACCTCTGACCTGCCCGGGATACCCACTCGCACCGGGGTTATTGCCGCATCCGGGTTGTGGACCCTAGGATTGTCAACAATCAACAGCCCCGGCGCCGGGGGTGTTCCCGCAGGTCCCGCTGCCCGACGTCGAAGGGACTACCCGTTGCCCCGGTACATGACCATCACCCTGCCCAGGCGCGGGGTCTCCTGCGTCGCCGAACTCCTGGACAAGGACGCGCCCCGCACCTGTGAGGCGGTCTGGAACGCCCTGCCGCAGGGCGACGCGGTCCAGCACGCCAAGTACGCGCGCAACGAGGTCTACACGATGGTGCCGCGGTTCGCCGAGGACGAGCCCGGCCAGGAGAACCCCACCGTCACCCCGATCCCCGGCGACGTCGTCTACTTCTCCTTCGACGGGGGCATGCTCGACCGCGCCTTCAAGGAGGACAAGGGGATCGGCCACCTGCCCGGGGTCATCGACCTCGCCCTCTTCTACGGGCGCAACAACCTGCTCCTCAACGGCGACGTCGGCTGGGTGCCCGGCAACGTCTTCGCCACCGTCGTCGAGAACCTGCCCGCCATGGCCGAGGCCTGCAACGACGTCTGGCGCTCGGGCAGCGTCGGTGAGCGGCTGGTGTACGAGCGCCTGGAGCGCTGACCGGCCCGCGGGCCACCACGACCGCGCCCACGGGCGGCCCTCGGGCCCCCGGCGCGGAGCGACCGCGTCCCCGCGGGGACGGCAACGACAACACACATCCGGGAGGTGAGTGACCGATGCGGACCGACGGAGAGCACACGAACGGCACCGGCGCGCAGCAGCAGGTCGTCGAACTGGCCGCGAGCACGCGGACGCCGTGGCAGGCGGGAGTCGGCGTCATCGCGCCCTACGACTTCGCGCTCGACCGCGAACTCTGGCGCTGGACGCCCGACGACGTCTCACTGCACGTCACGCGGTTGCCGTACGTACACGTACCGGTGACGGTCGACCAGGCCGCCGCCCTGTGCCGTGAGGAGCACGTGGCCCCGGCGGTCCGCGCGCTGCTCGCCCCCGAGCCCCTGGCCATCGGGTACGCGTGCGCCTCGGGCAGCTTCGTGCACGGCGCCCGGGGCGAGCGGCGCCTGCACGGGGCCATGGTGGACGCCGGGGCGCCCGCCGCCGTCACCACGTCCGGGGCGCTGGTCCAGGCCCTGGAGGCGCTCGGCGCCGACCGGATCGCCGTCGTCACGCCCTACGTGGACAGCGTGACCGACCGGCTCCTGGCCTACCTCGCCGAGCACCGCGTCGCCGTGACCTCCAGCGTGGGGCTGGGCCTGCTCAGCCACATCTGGCGGGTGACCTACGCCGAGGTGTCCGAGGCGGTGCACTCGGTGGACCGCCCCGACGCCCAGGCCGTGTTCATCAGCTGCACCAACGTGCTCACCTACGACATCATCGCGCCCCTGGAACGCGAGCTGGGCAAACCGGTGATCGCGGCCAACCAGGTGACCATGTGGGCCGTGATGAGGGCCGCGGGCCGCCAGGCCGTGGCCCACGGACAGAGCCTGATCGACGTCGCCGCACCGAGTGCCGCGTGATGCGCGGGACGTGACGCAAAGGAGGGCCACATGACCCGCGTCGGATTCCTCTACCCCGGGTTCAGCGCCGAGGACGACTACAAGGCCTTCGAGGGCCTGCTCGGAGGGGGCGTCGAACTCCCCGTGGTGCACACGCTCATGCGCGAGGACGCCCACCGCGTGGACGCCCTGCTCGACGTCGGCGGCGAGGACGTGCTCGCCAGGGGCGCTCAGGAACTGGCCATGATGGAGGTGGAGGCCGCGGTGTGGGCCTGCACCAGCGGCAGCTTCGTGTTCGGCTGGGAGGGCGCCCGCAGGCAGGTCGAGGGGGTGCGCCAGCACGCGGGCGCTCCGTCGTCGAGCACCTCGTTCGCCTTCGTGCACGCGCTGAGCCAGCTGCGCGTCTCGCGGGTGGCGATCGCCGCCACCTACCCCGACGACGTCGCCCAGAGGTTCGTGGAGTTCCTCACCGAGGCGGGGGTGACCGTGCTGTCGCTGGCCAGCCACGGCATCGCCACCGCCGCCGAGGTCGGCGACCTGGACCCCGACGACGTCCTGGACTTCGTCATCTCCAACGACCACCAGCGCGCCGAGGCCGTCCTGGTGCCGGACACCGCCCTGCACAGCGCCCACCTCATCGAACCCCTGGAGGCGCTGCTCGGCAAGACCGTGCTCACCGCCAACCAGGTGAGCGTGTGGGAGGGTCTGCGCCTGGCGGGGGCGACCGCGGGCCGGGGCTCCGGACCGGGCATGCTGTTCCGCTCGGGTTCGGCCGCGGTCAACAGCGTCCTGGCGCCCCGTTAACCTCGACGACGCGCCCGCCGCGCGTCCCGTCCCCGATCCGAGAGGAGGGCGGCCATGCCCGCCCCAGGCCAGCTCAGACCCGTGCCCCGGCGTTCCACCGCCGAACTGATCGCCGACCAGCTGCGGTCCGCGATCATGTACGGCTCGCTCGCGCCGGGTGACCAGCTCGGCGAGTCCGAGCTGGCGGGTCAGCTCGGGGTGAGCCGCGGCCCCCTGAGAGAGGCGATGCAGCGCCTGGTGCAGGAGGGGCTGCTGCGCAGCGAACGGCACAGGGGGCTGTTCGTGCGCGAACTCACGCCCGCGGACGTGCGCGACGTCTACGTGGCCCGGCTCGCCGTCGAGCGGACCGCGTGCGAGCTGATCATGCGCGGCAACCGGGGCGAGGCCGTCGCCCGCCTCACCCCGGCCGTGGAGCGGCTCGCCGCCGCGGCGG
>NZ_QPFC01000558.1:0-1059 GCF_003427465.1 Nocardiopsis sp. TNDT3
CTGGGACTCGTTGCCCAAGCCCCGTGAGATCTACGAGTTCCTGGACTCGTACGTGATCGGTCAGGAGCAGGCCAAGAAGGCGTTGTCGGTGGCGGTGTACAACCACTACAAGCGGGTGCGTTCGGAGGGGGATCGTCCGGGCGAGGAGGATGTGGAGATCGCCAAGTCCAACATCTTGCTGTTGGGGCCGACGGGGTCGGGCAAGACGTTGTTGGCGCAGACTCTGGCGCGGATTCTGAACGTGCCGTTCGCGATCGCGGACGCGACGGCGCTGACGGAGGCGGGGTATGTGGGGGAGGATGTGGAGAACATCCTGCTCAAGTTGATCCAGGCGGCTGACTATGACGTGAAGAAGGCCGAGACGGGGATCATCTACATCGACGAGGTCGACAAGGTCGCGCGTAAGAGTGAGAATCCCTCGATCACTCGGGATGTGTCGGGTGAGGGGGTGCAGCAGGCGTTGTTGAAGATCTTGGAGGGGACGACGGCGAGTGTGCCTCCGCAGGGGGGTCGGAAGCATCCGCATCAGGAGTTCATTCAGATCGACACGACGAATGTGTTGTTCATCTGTGGTGGTGCGTTCGCGGGGTTGGAGAAGTTGATTGAGTCGCGGACGGGTCAGCAGGGGATGGGGTTCAACGCGGTGTTGCGTCCCAAGGGTGAGCTGGGTGGTTCGGCGTTGTTCGGTGAGGTGATGCCGGAGGATCTGTTGAAGTTCGGGATGATTCCGGAGTTCGTGGGTCGGTTGCCGGTGATCACGAGTGTGCATGATCTGGATCGTGAGGCGTTGATTCGGATTTTGACGGAGCCGCGGAACGCGTTGGTGAAGCAGTATCAGCGGTTGTTCGAGTTGGATGGTGTGGAGTTGGAGTTCACGCCGGATGCTTTGAACGCGATTGCTGAGCAGGGGATTATTCGGGGTACGGGTGCGCGTGGTTTGCGGGCGATTATCGAGGAGGTGTTGTTGTCGGTGATGTATGAGGTGCCTTCTCGTGAGGATGTGGGGCAGGTGATCATTACGCGGGAGACCGTGATCGACAACGTCAACCCCACCATCGT
>NZ_QPFC01000559.1:0-2958 GCF_003427465.1 Nocardiopsis sp. TNDT3
GGCGCACGGGCCAGGTGGTCAGGCGCACGTGCTCGTCGTCCAGGCTCTGGCCGGTGCGCAGGGAGAAGACGTTCTTGAGCATGGGTGAGGCGACGGTGGGCTCGCCCGCGCGGTCGCCGACGATGCCGCGTGCGATGACGGCGGCTCCGGTGTAGGGGTCGATGTTGTCGACGGCGTACAGGTGCTGGTCGCGGGTGCGGAACACGGCGACCTGGCGGCCGTCGGGGAGCAGCACGGCCACCCCGTCCTCCACGCGCAGGCCCGCCGGGGCGCAGGCGTCGATCCAGGTGGTGGGCTGGGCTCGGGTGGTGACGGTCATCGGGTGGCCTCCTGGGGTCGGCGGGCGGGCATGCCCAGGCTGACGGGAGCGGTGGGGACCGGCTGGTCGCGGGTGGTGGTGAAGCTGATGGTGGGGTCGGGGGTGTCGGGGGCGTTGGCGAAGGAGACGAAGCGCGCGAGCTTGTCGGGGTCGGCCAGGACCGCGGCCCACTCGTCGCCGTAGGAGTCCACGTGGCGGGCCATGGCCTCCTCCAGTTCGGCGGCGATGCCCAGGGAGTCCTGGACGACGACGTCGCGCAGGTGGTCCAGGCCGCCGTCCAGGGACTCGATCCAGGGGGCGGTGCGCTGGAGGCGGTCGGCGGTGCGCACGTAGAACATCAGGAACCGGTCGACGTAGCGGATGAGGGTGTCCTCGTCCAGGTCCGAGGCCAGGAGTTCGGCGTGGCGGGGGGTGAAGCCGCCGTTGCCGCCCACGTACAGGTTCCAGCCCTTGTCGGTGGCGATGACGCCGAAGTCCTTGCCGCGGGCCTCGGCGCACTCGCGGGCGCATCCGGAGACGGCGGCCTTGAGCTTGTGGGGTGAGCGCAGGCCCCGGTAGCGCTCCTCCAGGCGGATGGCCAGGCCCACCGAGTCCTGGACGCCGAAGCGGCACCAGGTGGTGCCCACGCACGACTTGACGGTGCGCAGGGACTTGCCGTAGGCGTGTCCGGACTCGAATCCGGCGTCGACCAGCCGTTTCCAGATGACGGGCAGCTGTTCGAGGCGGGCGCCGAACAGGTCGATGCGCTGGCCGCCGGTGATCTTGGTGTAGAGGTTGAAGTCGCGTGCGACCTCGCCGATGACGATGAGCTTGTCGGGGGTGATCTCGCCGCCGGGGATGCGGGGCACGACCGAGTAGGTGCCGTTGCGCTGCATGTTGGCCAGGTAGCGGTCGTTGGTGTCCTGCAGGGTGGCCTGTTCGCCCTCCAGGATGTGCCCGTTGCCCAGGGAGGCCAGGATGGAGGCCACCGTGGGCTTGCACACGTCGCAGCCGTGTCCGGTGCCGTGGGCGGCGATGAGCCCGGAGAAGGTGGTGGTGCCGGTGGCGCGCACGATCTCGACCAGTTCGGCGCGCGACTGGGGGAAGTGCTCGCACAGGGCCTTGGACTGCTCGATGCCCGCCTGGGCGAGGATCTGCTTGAGCATGGGCACGCACGAGCCGCAGCTGGTGCCCGCCCTGGTGCAGGCCTTGAGCGCGGGCACGTCGTGGTTGCCGCAGGAGATGGCCTCGGTCAGTTCGCCCTTGGTGACGGCGTTGCACGAGCAGATCTGGGCGGTGTCGGGCAGGGCGTCGGCGCCCAGGGTGGCGCCCTCGGGGGTGATCAGCGACAGGGGGTCGCCGGGCAGGGGGGAGCCGACCAGGGGGCGCAGGGTGGCGTAGGCCGAGGCGTCGCCGACCAGGACGCCGCCGAGCAGCGTGGTGGCGTCGTCGGAGACCACGAGCTTGGCGTAGCGGCCGCTGGCGGCGTCGTTGACGACCACGTCCAGGGCGCCGGGGGTGCGGCCGTGGGCGTCGCCGAAGCTGGCCACGTCCACGCCCATGAGCTTGAGTTTGGTGGAGGTGTCGGCGCCGGTGAAGGTGGCCCGGCCGCCCACGAGCCGGTCGGCGACGACCTCGGCCATGGCGTTGCCGGGTGCGATGAGGCCGTACACGGTGCCGCGGTGGTTGGCGGCCTCTCCCACGGCGTGGATGTGGGCGTCGCTGGTGGTGCAGGTGTCGTCGACGACGATGCCGCCGCGCTCGCCCACCTCCAGCCCGATCGCGCGGGCGAGGTCGTCGCGGGGGCGGATGCCCACGGAGAACACGACCAGGTCGGCGTCCAGGGAGCCCTCGCCCAGTCTCAGGCGGGCCACGCGGCCGTCGGGGCCGGCCTCCACGGCGGTGGAGGCCGAGCCGGTGTGGACCCGCACGCCCAGGTCGGTGATCAGGGTGCGCAGCAGGCCTCCGGCGCCCTCGTCGATCTGCGCGGGCATCAGGTGGGGGGCGAGTTCGACCACGTGCGCCCGCACGCCCAGCAGGCGCAGGGCGTTGGCGGCCTCCAGCCCCAGCAGGCCGCCGCCCACGACCACGCCGGTGCGCGCGCCGCGCGCGGAGGCGGTGATGGCGTCCAGGTCCTCGATGGTGCGGTAGACGTGGCAGCCGGGCAGGTCGTGGCCGGGCACGGGGGGCACGAAGGGCGTGGAGCCGGTGGCCAGGACGAGCCGGTCGTAGGGCAGGACGCGTCCGCTCGCGGTGGTGACGGTGCGGCTGGCGCGGTCGATGCCCACGGCGCGTTCGTTGACGTGCACGTCCACGTGGGGGCCGCTCAGGTCGCCCAGGGACAGGTCCTGGGCGCTGGCGCCGTCGAAGTAGGAGGACAGGGCCACCCGGTCGTAGGCGGTGCGGGGCTCCTCGCCCACGACGGTGATGTGCCAGTGTCCGGCGGTGTCGCGGTCGCGCAGGGCCTCGACGAGGCGGTGGCCGACCATGCCGTTGCCGATGACGACGAGTTCTTCCATGGGCTCCTCCTGCTGCGGGGTCGGACAGGTTTCAGGCAACCTCCCGGGTGTTTCCCGACGGTCAGCCGTATGTGTCGCGCTTGTTTCGATGTGCTGCCACCGCAGGTGGCGGGTGCGTGATGCGGGGTGAAGCGCCAGGGT
>NZ_QPFC01000560.1:0-1808 GCF_003427465.1 Nocardiopsis sp. TNDT3
GCCCCGCTCCCTCCGATCCGCCTCAGGCGCCCAGCCCTCCCGTCCACGGGCACGATCATGCCCGTCACCATCGAGGCCCGGTCGCCCAGAAGCCACGCGGCCCGGCCGCCTGGAACCCGCGTGGGTCGAGCCCTCGGGCGGTGTCCGGTCAGGGCCGCCCGGTCACCGGGGCGCTCACCGGGCGCCAGGGCACAGGGCTGGACATCACCATGGTGCTGGAGGGGCGGCCGTGCTCGGCGAGCCTGTCGATGACCTCCTCGAAGTGCTCCATGGAGCGGACCGCGATGAGCAGGACGCAGCAGTCGTCGCCGGTCACCCGGTGCACCTGGAGGATCTCCGGCATCTCCAGCGACGCCTCGTCGCGCAGCAGGCAGTGCGCGCCGAAGCACTCCATGCGCACCAGGGCGGTCACGGGCAGTCCGGCTGCGGCCGGGTCCACGTGCGCGTGGTAGCCGGTGATCACCCCGCGGTCGGTCAGGCGCCGTACGCGGTCGGCGACGGCGGGCGCGGACAGGTTCACCCGGCGGGACAGTTCGTTGAAGGACAGGCGCCCGTCCCGTTGGAGTTCGGCGAGGATGCGCTGGTCAACGCTGTCCAGCGGGGTTGCCAACCGTGAGGCCATGCTTTGCGTTCCCAAAGTCGAGAGTCACAACGACTTACGAATGCTAGGCCAATGTCCCCTTCGCGTGCCTGTCGGCCCTTCCTGTCCGGGGTGCGGGTGCCCGATGATGTCACCTCACGCGCCCGGCGGCCGTGCGCGGGGGCGGACCCCTCCGCCCGCGGCGCCGAGGACGCGCCGCCGTACACGCGATCGCGACAAGGGGTTTCGCATGCTCACCACGACCGCCCAGCAGTGTCCGTACGCCGGTGGCCCCGGCGGGGCCGAGGCGGCCCGGAGCGCCGGGGACGACAGCCCGACCCTGTCCTTCGACCGCGCGACCCCCTACGTCGACTACGCCGGTATCGACACCCTGCTGTCCCTGCAGAAGCCGCGCACGGCCGAGCCCGCCGAGCCCTCGTTCATCATCGCCACCCAGGTCATGGAGCTGCTGTTCGCCCTGGTTCGGGAGCGCTGGGAGGCCGCACGCGACGCGCTGGAGGCCGACGACGTACCCGAAGCCCTGGCCTGGCTGCGCCGCGCCCGCAACGCCCAGGACGTGCTCAACGACTCCTGGGGCCTGCTCGCCGACATGACGCCCACCGAGTTCAACCGCTTCCGCGACTCCTTCGGCGAGGCCTCGGGCTTCCAGTCCTACGGCTACCGCAAGCTGGAGTTCCTGCTCGGCAACAAGTCCGCCGCCATGATCCGCCCGCACAAGGCCATGGACGGCGTCGCCGACGACCTCACCGCCCTGCTGGAGCGGCCCGGGCTCTACGATGCGGCGCTGCGGCTGCTGCACCGCCGCGGCCTGCCCGTCCCCGAGGACCGCGTCGAGCGCGACTGGACCCTGCCCTACGAGGCCAGCCCCGCTGTGGAGGAGGCCTGGAAGGCCGTCTACGCCCACGACGTGCCCGGCAACGAGCTGTTCCTGCTGGCCGAGGCGCTGCTCGACGTCGCCGAGCGGGTCACCCGATGGCGCCAGCGCCACCTGGTCGCCGTCAAGCGCACCCTGGGCGGCAGACCCGGCAGCGGCGGCTCCAACGGCCTGAGGTGGCTGGCGCGCAACGCCGAGCAGGACGTCTTCCCCGAGCTGTGGTCCCTCCGCAGTACCGTCTGACCCGTTCCCACCCGCCGCCACGAGGAAGCAGGACCCCGATGACCCCCGCCACCCGCGCGGACTGCGCCGCGCTCGACGCGGCCGACCCCC
>NZ_QPFC01000561.1:0-2624 GCF_003427465.1 Nocardiopsis sp. TNDT3
CGGGGCCCGATCGTGGAACGGCGCGCGCTGGCCGCCGTCGCGGTCCTGGCCGGGCTGGCCCTGGTCGCGCTGTCCCTGGGCACCGCCAGGACGGTCGCGCCCGTGCTGTCCCCGGGCCCGGCGCCGGTGGCCCTGGCCGACGCCCCCGACGAGGGGGTCTGGCGCGAGCGCTTCCGGCTGGACCTGACCGCCTGGCACCCGCGGGGCGACGCGGTCGGCGACGAACAGCTGGTCCAGCGGGCCCTGCGCGCGTGGTCGGCGCACAGCGCCGAGGGCGGCGCGGGTCCGCTGCGGGGCCGGACGGCGCAGGCCGCGGGCGGCGGCGCGGTCCCGGCGCCGCGCGCGCCCCGCCTGGTGTTCGCGGGCGAGGTGGCCGGGGACGAGGTGGTGCTCCTGCACGACGCCCCGTGGGTGGCGCGCTACACCGACGACGGCTCGCACGAGCGGGTGGAGGTGTTCGGCGAACCCGGCAACGGGGTGGCCGACTGGCCCGCCCTGCGCCTGGCAGACACCGCTGAGGGCACCCGTTACCTGCTGCCGCCGTGGGTGACCGAGGCCGCCTCCGCTCCGCTGGGCGGGCAGGACCCGGACTGGACGGACCTGGCGCACGAGGACGGCGTGACCGGGCCCGTGCCGACCGGGGAGCGGTGCGGCGTGGGACCGGCGCTGCGCCTGCGCGCGCCGGAGGTGGCGCACGGGCAGCCCTACACCGCCGTCGACCTGGGCGGTCTGGACACCGCCCACCTGGGGTACATGCCGCCCCCGCCCGGGGAGATCCGTCGCCTGGGCCCGCACGAGGTGCTCGACTCCGACAGCGGCTTCGGGCTGTGGGGGTTGGCGGCCTGCGCCGGGGAGCCGCCCGCCGAACCGGTCCGCACGGCCACGGTCTGGGAGTTCGCCCGTCAGGAACTGCCCGGCGGCGGCACCGGCCGGTGGGTGTGCGTGCGCTACGGTGCCCACGACGGCGGCGGCCTGGCCCGCGCCGTGCTGGTGGCCGACACAGACGGGGGCACCGACACCGTGGTCGCGGGCGAGCGCGAGGGCGGCTGGGAGTGCAGCAACCTCGACCGGCAGGTGGCGGCGGGCGCCTGGTGGCAGGACGGGGACGGCCGGTGGCACTACCTGGCGGCGGCCTCCCGGGAGGCGGACCGGATCAGCGTGCGGGGCGCCGCCAGCGGCAGCGCGGAGGGCGGCGAGGCCCTCGCCGTGGAGGGGCCCGAGGGCGGGGAGCCGCCCGCCGGGGAGGTCGGACTCGTCGCCGTGGACGTGCGCGGGGAGGAGATGACCGTGCTCGCCCGCTGAGCCGCCGGGGCCCCGGGGCCGGCCCAGTCGCGCGCCCGGCCGCCGCGCCGCCGCCCGCGGCCCGGGGAATCCACCGCCGCGCGGCGGTGGCCGGTTCCGGCCAGCACGCGTGTGCGCGGGCGCCGGAATACCCCGGGCCGCCCGGTGGTATCACTGGTCTGGACTCCCCCGCGCAGACCGGAGCCGACTACCGAAGCGCGACAGGGCCGGGGTTTCCCGGCCCTGGGAACAGTGGACTGCCCGGCCCCGGCCGTAGTGAGGTGTGACCTATGTCGATCTGGTCCCGCGGTGACCGTACCGGAAGGGTCGAGGAAGCCCTTCTGATGCTGGAGGGGCAGGGGATCATCGACGGCCTGGAAATCCTTCCGAGCGAGGCCAAGCCCTACCGCGTGCTCGTGCCCGCGGGCCTGGTCCACATGGACGAGGACGAGGCGTCGATGTTCGCGCTGGGCGCGGTCGTGGGGGCGTTCGGCGCCATAGCCCGCCAGCACGCCTGAGGCCGGGGCCGGCCCCGCCCGGGCCCGGCGCTACCGGGCGGCCTCCGTGCGGCCCATGGTGCGCAGTACCGCGTCCAGGAGCAGGTCCCGGACCATCGCGCGGTGCTCCTCGGTGTGCGCCGCGGTCAGCTCGTTGTTGAACGTGGACAGGCACAGGCCCACCACCATCTCGGCGAGCGGGCGCGCGGGGCGGCCGTCCTCGGGCAGCTCCTCCACGAAGCGGGCGATCTCCAGCGCCTCGCGCACGGCCTCCACCCACGGTTCGGTGCGCTCGCGCCACCAGTCGCGCTGCGGCCCGGGCTCGGAGCCCAGGCCGGAGGCGGCGGCGAGCAGCCCGCCCGACTCCAGCCACAGTCCCGTCCAGGCGTCCACGACGCGGCCCATGTACCCGTCGATGGTCTCCATGCGGCCGAAGGTGAGGTCGAGCCGGGAGGCGAACGCGGCCAGCCGCACGTCCACGGCGGCCTGGAGCACCTGGTTCTTGTGGTTGTAGTACCGGTAGACGGTGGAGCGGTCGATGTCCACGCCCTCGGTGATCTCCTTGTAGGTGATCTGGCTGAAGGGTTTGGCGCGCAGCAGCTCGACCAGGCTGTTCTGCAACTGGAGCATGCGCTGCGCGGCGCGCGGGCTGCCGCTCGTGCTCCGCCCCGCCTCCCTCGGCGCCGCCGTGCCCGACCCGTGCTCCGCCATCTGTCCCCACAGCCCTCGTCGACCGAACCTCCCCCAGCTTGCCGCACCGGGGAGGCTTTCTCCAACACGGCGTTGGGGAGGTCGGACACGTGGTCGCGCGCGGTGCCGCCCCGTGCGGGCGGGGCGGGCGGCGGG
>NZ_QPFC01000562.1:0-1920 GCF_003427465.1 Nocardiopsis sp. TNDT3
CCGGCGCGTTCACCGTGGACGTGCGCGGGCGGGGCGAGGACGTCGACGTGGTCGAGCTGCCGTTCTACAAGCGGCAGTCGTAGGAGCAGGGGCCTTCACACCCCGAAGGCCCGCACGCCCCGGCGCGGCGGGATCCCCACACAGGGGACCCGCACGCACGGGGCGCGACCGGGCGTAGGCCGGGCCGGGCAGCCGTACGGGCGCGCGGCAGGAAAATGGAACACCTCCAAGGAGAGTTGAAGTGAGCGTTCCCACGGAGCTGGGTTACACCGCCAAACACGAGTGGGTCGTGGTCGAGGACGGGATCGCCACCGTCGGGATCACCTCGTTCGCCGCCGAGTCCCTGGGCGACATCGTCTACGTCGAGGTGCCCGAGGTCGGCAGCGAGGTGACCGCGGACGAGCCGTGCGGCGAGGTGGAGTCCACCAAGTCCGTCAGCGACGTCTACTCGCCCGTGAGCGGTGAGGTCACCGAGGTCAACGCGATCCTGGAGAACGAGCCCGAGACCATCAACTCCTCGCCCTTCGAGGACGGTTGGCTGTTCAGGGCCCGGATCTCCGAGGAGCCCACCGACCTTCTCTCCGCCGAGGAGTACACCAAGCTGACCGAAGGCGAGGAGTAGGCCCCCGATGGCTACTGACAACACGCTCAACCAGACGCTGGGCGAACTGGACCCCGAGGTGGCGGCCGCGGTCGACGCGGAGCTGGCCCGCCAGCGCGACACCCTGGAGATGATCGCCTCGGAGAACTTCGCCCCCCAGGCGGTGATCGAGGCCCAGGGCACCGTCCTGACCAACAAGTACGCGGAAGGGTACCCGGGCCGCCGCTACTACGGCGGGTGCGAGCACGTCGACGTCGTCGAGCAGCTCGCCATCGACCGCGCCAAGGCGCTGTTCGGCGCCGAGCACGCCAACGTGCAGCCGCACTCGGGCGCGCAGGCCAACACGGCCGTGTACTTCGCGCTGCTCAAGCCGGGTGACACCATCCTGGGCCTGGACCTGGCCCACGGCGGCCACCTGACCCACGGCATGAAGATCAACTACTCCGGCAAGATCCTCAACGCGGTGGCCTACCACGTGCGCGACGAGGACGGCACCGTCGACTACGACGAGGTCGAGGCGCTCGCCGAGGAGCACCGGCCCAAGATGATCGTCGCCGGGTGGTCGGCCTACCCGCGCCAGCTGGACTTCGCCCGCTTCCGCAAGATCGCGGACTCGGTCGGCGCGCTCCTGATGGTGGACATGGCGCACTTCGCCGGTCTGGTCGCGGCGGGGCTGCACCCCAACCCGGTGCCGCACGCCGACGTGGTCACCACGACCACGCACAAGACCCTGGGCGGCCCGCGCGGCGGCATGATCCTGGCCAAGGCCGAGCTGGGCAAGAAGATCAACTCCGCGGTGTTCCCCGGCATGCAGGGCGGGCCGCTGGAGCACGTGATCGCGGCCAAGGCGGTGGCCCTCAAGGTCGCCGCGGGCGAGGAGTTCGCCGACCGCCAGCGCCGCACGGTCTCGGGCGCCAGGCTGCTCGCCGAGCGGCTGACGCGGCCGGACGCGGCCGAGGTCGGCGTGAAGGTGCTCTCGGGGGGCACGGACGTGCACCTGGTCCTGGTGGACCTGGTGAACTCCGAGCTCAACGGCCAGGAGGCCGAGGACCGCCTGCACTCGATCGGGATCACGGTCAACCGCAACGCGGTGCCCAACGACCCGCGCCCGCCGATGGTCACCTCCGGTCTGCGGATCGGCACCCCGGCGCTGGCCACCCGCGGTTTCGGCGACGAGGACTTCGCCGAGGTCGCGGACGTCATCGCCGAGGCGCTCAAGCCGGAGTTCGACGAGGCCGCGCTGCGCGGCCGGGTCCAGGCGCTGACCGCGAAGTACCCGCTCTACCCGAACCTGTAGAGCCGCGGGGGGGGGGGGGGGG
>NZ_QPFC01000563.1:0-3953 GCF_003427465.1 Nocardiopsis sp. TNDT3
GGTGGGCGCCCCGCAGGACGGGCGGGGCGCCCACCACAGGCGGGCCGGTCGGCCGGGGGAACACGGCGGTGTGCGGATGCGGCCCCCGGTTTCCCACGGGAGGCCGGTCGGTGTCGAGGCCGCGGTGGCGTGCGGGCGTCCCCCGCGCACCACGGGGACCGGGGTGCGCGCACGGGCGCGCACCCCGGACCGGCTACCCCTCGGAGCGGGTGGCCTGCCAGACGTGGCCCCAGCCGGGGGCCAGCTCGGCCGCGCGGCGGATCGCCAGCACGAGGCTGGCCTCGCGGGCGATGCCCCGGCCCGCGATGTCGAAGGCCGTGCCGTGGTCGACCGAGACGCGCACCACCGGCAGGCCCGCGGTGATGTTGACCCCGTCGTCCCCGTAGACCGCCTTGAAGGGCGCGTGCCCCTGGTCGTGGTAGCAGACCGCGACCAGCTTCCACTTGCCCTTGACCGCCGCCGGGATCAGGGCGTCGGCCGGGAGCGGGCCGTGGGCGTTGATGCCCTCCTCGCGGGCGCGGGCGATCGCGGGCGCCAGGACGTCGGCGTCCTCGTCGCCGAACAGGCGGTTCTCGCCCGCGTGCGGGTTCAGGCCCGCCACCCCGATGGGCTCGTCCGGGCTGCCCTGGGCGCGGGCGAAGGCGCTCATCAGGCGCAGTACCTGGAGGGTGCGCTCCTGGGTGACGCCCTCGATGGCCTGGCGCAGCGACACGTGCGTGGTCAGGTGGAAGAAGGACAGCTCGTCCGCCGACAGCACCAGGCTGTAGTCCTTCACCCCGAACTCGTGCGCGAGCAGCTCGGTGTGCCCGGGCCAGGCGTGGCCGCCCAGGTGCATCGCGGCCTTGTTCAGCGGCGGGGTGACGATGCCCTCCACCAGGCCGCGCTTGGCCAGGTCCACGGCGGCGATGACGAACCGGGCCGCCCCGTCGCCCGCCTCCGCGCTCAGCTCGCCCGGGGGGACGTGGCCCAGCGAGGGGCCGGTCTGCACGACGTCGATCACGCCGGGCTCGTCGGCGGCCTCGGCCGGGGAGGCGACGGTGTTGACCGCCTCCGGGTCCCCGCCGACGGCGGCGACGGCGTTGCGCAGCGCGTCGGCGTCACCGACCACGACCGGCTTGGCGTACTCGCGGACCTCGGGGTGGTGCAGCAGCGCCTTGGCCGTGATCTCGGGGCCGATCCCCGCCACGTCGCCCAGGGTGACTGCCAGTGTGGGACGGCTCATCTGAATCCTTTCGAGGAAACTCTGGCCTTCAGGCCAGGGAGGAATCGGACCTCTGTGGAGTAAAACGGGAAAAGGTAATTCGCCCTCGAGCGGATCACGTCCCACCAGATTCACCGAACCCGTGAACCACTGCTAACCTGGCTCGCGTCGGCTCGCACGAGAACCAAGTCCGGGTCGGCCTACCGCCGGGCTGGCGGAAAGTGATGTCTGTGGAGCTGGTGTAAGACCGATGGGCGGTACCCCGCCCCCCGCCGTTAGTTCGGGTCGGCAACCGGCTGCGAAGCAGAAAGCTCAACCCGCGAGGGAAGAATCTCCCTGCTTCAAATGGGAGAGAAGTCAAGCGTTCCTGCCTTTCGGGTGGCGGACCGCCTCGGCGGCCTCCAGTAGTGCGGTGGGGGATCCGAATCCCCCGGCCTTGGTGACGATGGCGCGGCCGTGCCGGGGCCCGCCGGACAGCGTGCCGATCGGGATGCCGGGCGCGACCTCGCCGGTCAGGGCGATGGCGCGGGCCTCCAGCGCCCGGGTCAGGGCGCGCGCCCCGTCGCCGCCGGTGACGACGAACCCGGACAGCTCGTGCCGTCCGGCCAGCGCGGCGGCGAACTCGCCCATGCGGCGGGCCACGGCGGCCGGGTCGAGCTGCCCGTCGCGGTCCTCGGGCGCCACCAGCGCCGTGTGGGCCGTCGAGGGGTCGAAGCGCTCCAGCGCCCCGCGGGTCCAGGAGAGCCACGCCTCCTCGTCGGCGAGGTCGCCCGGCGCGGGCTGCTCGATGCGGGTGCGCGGGTCGGCCACCAGCTCCTCCACCTGGCCGCGTGCGGTCTGGTGCAGCGAGGTGACGACCACCAGCGCGGGCGCCGGGGCCTCCTGCTCGGCCCAGGAGCGGGCCAGCCGGGAGGCGAGCCCGGCCGAGCCCACCGGCACGGCGTCCGGCCCCAGGGCGGTGACGGCCGCCGCGAGGCGGTCCAGGTCCTCCTCGGTCTCGGCGTCCGCGACGACGACCGGGCCGGCGGCGCGCAGCAGTTCGGCGTCGGCGCGGGCGTCACCGCCGGTGAGCCGGACGTGCTCGGCGCCCAGCAGGACGGCGATCCGGCTCTCGGTCACCGGGGTGACCGGGTCGCGGCCGACCGCGGTGCGGTGCACCTCGACCCCGTCGACCAAGAGGACCCCGTCGCGGACCGTGCGCCCCGTGGCCGGGAAGGCCGGGCAGACCACGGCGACCGCGCCGGGCGACCAGGCCGCGAGCGTCGCGTCGATCTCCGCGCGGATGGGGCCGCGCAGGGTGGAGTCGACCTTCTTGTACAGGCGTGCCGCGCCCGCCCCGCGCAGGCGCCGGACGGTCTCGTCGGCGGCGTGGGCGGCCCGCTTCGCGGGCAGCGCCCGCGAGTCGGTGCTGACCGCCACCACCTCGGCGGTGGAGGGGGCCGGGGAGAGCTGGAGCTCGGTGCTCCACCCCGCGCGCAGGAACTGCACGGCGGTGTCGCCCGCGCCGGTCAGGTCGTCGGCGACCACGGCCACACGGGGCTCTTCGGGTGTGCTCACGAGTTGTCCTCCTCGGCCTCGGCGGGCGCGGCCGAAGCGGCGGCGCGGGCCTGCTCCTCCTTCTCGGCCTCGGCGGGCGAGGCCCCGGCCCGGCGCAGGACCCACGTGGTCACCAGCGGGGCCAGCAGGGCGGTGACCAGGACGCTCGCGGCGACCTGGGAGGTCGCGGTGCCCACGTAGGCGGCGAACGACGGGTCGGCCGCGGCGACGATGGCCGGGGTGGCCACGGCGTTGCCGGAGGCGGTGCCGGCGGCGAAGCCGACGCCGGACTCCTTGCCGCGCCGCAGCAGGAACCGGTAACCGAGGTAGACGAACCCGCCGGTGACCAGGGTGATGACCACGCCCAGCAGGATGCCGGTCAGCCCGCCCTGGGCCACGTCGGCCAGGTTGATCCCCGTGCCGAGGGCGAAGGCGAAGAACGGGATGACGATGCCGGGCACGGGCTTGAGCACGTCGCGCCACTGGGTGTCCACGTTGCCCACGACGACGCCGAGCACGAACGGGATGATCGCGGCGAGCAGGGTCGTCAGCGGGATCTGGCCCAGGCCCGAGGCGCCGATGAACAGCAGCGTGAAGAAGGGGCCGTCGTTGACCGCTCCGGCGATGTAGGCGCCGCGGTCGCGGGCGCGTCCGTACTGGCCGGTGATGGCCAGCCACAGCCCGCCGTTGGCGTTGGTGGCGGCGGAGATCATCGCCAGGATCGACACGCCCAGGAGGCCTTCGGGGCCGGTGACCGCGGCGAGCGCGATGATCAGCAGGCCGGGGATGACGCTCTTGCCCAGGAGCACGACACCGGTCGTGGCCAGGACGGGGCCGCTCGTGCGGAGGGTGACCTGGGTGCCGGTGGCGAAGATCAGCAGGGCGATCAGGGGCATCGCGCTGTCCTTGAACAGCGCGGTGGTGAAGCTGCCGATGTCCAGCGCCCCGGGGGCGAAGGTTCCGATGACCGATCCCAGGACCAGGGGGATCAGCATCGCCCCGCCGGGGATCTTGTTCATCCAGTGGTAGAGGGGCACCAGGGACCCGTGGTCGTCGCGCATAAGTATCCGTTCGCAGGGGTGGCCCGGCGGGCGGCCCGTGGAGGTCGGAGGCCGGAACACATGTTGTCCGTACAGAGTGTACGTACAAGTTGGGATGATGTCAGATCCGGGCACACGAATTCACACCGGGGTGTCGGCGGGGCGGGGCGCGGAGG
>NZ_QPFC01000055.1:0-13767 GCF_003427465.1 Nocardiopsis sp. TNDT3
CCTCCGGGACGTGCGGCCTGGTCCGAGCCGGGGACTGCCCCCGGCCCGCGACCTGACGTTAGCACAGAGTCACAGAGGGTAGTTTGGGTTTTCCGGAACCGGGGAAGGCCGGATCAGTCCGCGGATTCGGGCCGGGCGGGTCCCCCGGGGAGCGGATCCCCGGGCTGTCCGAGTTCGCGCCGCCGCTGTTCGTCGTGGGTCCGGTCCTGTTCCCCGACCTCTTCCCCGACCTGCTCCGCGGCCTGTTCCCCACCCCGGGAGGAGGCGCGTGACCGGGGCCGGGAACGGGCGTCGCGGACCTGGTCGACGACGAACGCGCACAGCGCCAGCCACACCAGCGCGAAGCCCAGCCAGCGTGCGGGCGGCATCTCCTCGCCCTGCACCAACCAGCCGACGAAGAACATGATGACCGGGGCGATGTACTGGAGGATGCCGATGACGCTCAGGGGGACCTGGCGCGCGGCCACGCCGAACAGCAGCAGCGGCAGGGCGGTCACGAAACCGCTGCCGACCAGCAGGGCGGTGTGGCCCGGGGACACGGAGAACATGGTTCCCGCGCCGGTGGCCTCCAGGTGGACCACGAAGCCCAGCGCGGGCAGGAACATCACCATGGTCTCGACGGTCAGGCTCCGCACGCCGTCCAGGTCCACGTACTTCTTCACCGCGCCGTAGGCGGCGAAGGTGGCGGCCATGAGCAGCGCCAGCCACGGGGTCACGCCGTAGGCGACGGTCATCACGGCCACGGCCAGGACGCCCAGGCCGACCGCCGCCCACTGGAGGGCCCGCAGCCGTTCGGAGAACAGCAGCACCCCCAGACACACCGACATCAGCGGGTTGATGAAGTACGCGAGCGAGGCCTGGAGCGTCTGCTCGATGGAGACCGCGTAGATGAACCCCCACCAGTTGACGGAGATCAGCACCGCCGCTGCGGCCACCGGCAGCAGGCGGCGCGGGCTGCGCAGCACCGAGGGGAACCAGGACCAGCCCCGGCGGGTGACCAGGATGACGACGCACATCGCGAGCAGGGCCCACACCATGCGGTGGGCGAGGATCTCGCTGGGTTCGGAGGAGGAGAGGAGCGGCCAGTACAGGGCCGCCACACCCCAGAGGAGGAAGGCGGTCGCCCCGAGGACGACGCCACGCTTGGATTCCGGCACGTCAGCAATGGTAGGACGAATTGTCCGGAGTGTCTTCACCGCGGAAGCGGGCGCGCGCCGCGTCCGTCCACGGGTCCGATCGCGCCCGTGCGCCGGGCCGGGCCCGTGGATACCCTGGAAAACATGTTCGGGAGAAAGACGACCATGGTCGATCCAGCACGCGCCCTGCCCGGTCGGGACACCCCGATGGACGTGCCCTTCGGGCACACGGTGCTGGGCACCAGCCTCACTCCGCCCTACCCGGAGGGCAGCCAGATCGCCGACGTGGCGATGGGCTGCTTCTGGGGCGCCGAGCGCGTGTTCTGGCGCCTGGGCCCGGAGCGGGGGATCATCACGACCGCGGTGGGCTACGCGGGCGGCTACACGCCCAACCCGACCTACGAGGAGGTGTGCTCGGGCCTGACCGGTCACACCGAGGCGGTGCGCGTGGTGTTCGACCCCGAGCGCATCTCGTACGCGGAGATCCTCAAGGTGTTCTGGGAGGGCCACGACCCGACCCAGGGCATGCGCCAGGGCAACGACGTCGGCACCCAGTACCGGTCGGCGATCCTGTACCACGACGACGTCCAGCGGATCGCGGCCGAGGCCAGCCGCGACGCGTTCCAGCCGGTGCTCACCCGCGCGGGCTACGGGCCGATCACCACCGAGATCGCGCCGCTGCGGGAGTTCTACTTCGCCGAGGACTACCACCAGCAGTACCTGTCCGACGCCAAGAACCCCAACGGCTACTGCGGCATCGGCGGAACCGGCGCCAGCTGCCCGATCGGTGTGGCGCCCGCCGAGTGAGCGGGAGGTCCTCTCGGGACCGCGTCGGGGTGGCGGGGCCGCTCGGAGGCGCCCAGCGGGCGTGAGGGCCCCGGCCGCCCCGCGCGCCCGCTGTCGGCGGGGCCGGGGCGGCGCGAGCCCTTCCGCTACTTCACCGCGCCCGCCGACAGCCCGGACACGAGGTAGCGCTGCACCAGCATGAAGGCCACGACCACCGGCAGGGAGACGGTCACCGACGCGGCCAGCAGCTCGTTCCACAGGGTGTCGGTCTGGCTGGTGTAGAGCTCCAGCCCGATGGAGAGGGTGCGGGTCTCGGTGTCGGTGAGCACCGAGGCGAACAGCACCTCCCCCCAGGCGGTGATGAACGCGAACACCCCGACGGCGAGGATGCCCGGGCGGGCCACGGGGAGGATGACCCGCACCAGGGCGCCGATCCTGCCGGTGCCGTCGATCATCGCCGCCTCCTCCAGGCCCTCGGGGATGGCGCTGAAGTACCCGGCCAGCATCCAGATCGAGAACGGCAGGGCGAAGGTCAGATAGGTGATGATCAGCCCGGTGTAGGAGCCGGTGAACTCGATGCCGGTGAGGTCCTCCAGCCGCACGAAGATCAGGAAGAGCGGCAGCAGGAACAGGATGCCGGGAAACATCTGCGTCGAGAGCACCGTCATGCTGAACAGCCGCCTGCCGCGAAAGCGCAGCCGTGACAGCGGATAGGCGGCCAGCACCGCCACCACCAGTGCCAGGGCCGTCGCCGTGGTCGTGACGATCAGGCTGTTGGTGAGGTAGCGGGCCAACGGGATCGTCGTCCACATGTCCACGTACGGCTGGAGGGTGACGCGGTCCGGAAGCCAGGTGAACATCCCCCGGACGTTCTCCAGCGGCTTCACCGAGGTCACCACCAGCACGTACAGGGGCAGCACCGTGAACACGGTGAGGAAGGTCAGGACGATCCGCCGGAACCAGCGGAACCCGCGTGTCTCATGCATTGCCGCTCCCCTTGGGCAGCACCAGTCGGACGTAGACCGCCGACGCGATGACCAGCGCGACGAGCAGCAGCACGCTCATCGCGGCGCCCAGGCCGAAGTTCCAGTTGACGAAGGAGTGCTCGTAGATCAGCGGTGAGATCAGCCGCGCGCTCTCGGGCGAGGTGTCGCCGAAGAGCAGGAAGGGGATGTTGAACTCGTTGAACGTCCACAACGTCATGACGAGCAGCACGACCGCGTTCGCCGGGCGCACCATGGGCAGCGTGATGCCGGTGAACCGCCTCCAGGTCGAGGCGCCGTCGATGGCCGCGGCCTCGTACATGTCCTCGGGGATGCTCTGCAACGCCGCCAGCAGCATCAGGAACGCGAACGGCCACAGCCGCCACACCGACACGATCACCAGCACCCAGAAGGCGTTCTCGCCGATGAGCCAGAACGGGCGCTCGTCCAGCAGACCCAGATCCTCCACGAGCACCCGGTTGACCATGCCGTCGCGCTGGTTGAACATGAACGCCCAGATGATCGCGGCGACGTAGACCGGCAGGGCGTAGGGCACGAGGAACAGCGTGCGCAGCACGCCGCGTCCCCGGAACTTCGTGTTCAACGCGACGGCGGCGGCCATCCCCAGCACCCACGACACCCCCACCACCAGCACGGTGTAGACGGTGGTGCGGAACAGGCTCTCGAACAGGGCGCTGCCCAGGGCGTTTCCGGGGTCGAGGCCGCGGACGAAGTTCTCCAGGCCGACCAGCGGCGCCGTCGTCCAGCGCCGGATGGTCAGCTGCGTCAGCGAGGTGAACGCGATGTAGATCCCCAGGGCCATGGGGACGATATGGACCAGCAGCTCCAGTACCGCCGCGGGCAGCACCATGCCGTAGGGCAGGAACCACCCCGGGCGGCGCGGACGCCGCCTGCCCGGTTCCTCCACGGGGCCGGTCCGGGGCGGGGCCTCGACGGCGCCGGGCCCCTGTTCTTCTGTAGTCGACATCTAGCGCCTCCATCAGACGGCCGCCCCGCCGCGGGGACGGGGCGGCCGAAGGGCCGCACCGCCTAGTTCGCGGCGTCCATCTGGGTCTCGGCCGCCTCCATGGCCTGGCGGACGTCGGCCTCGGTGATCTCGTCTCCGGTCGCCACCCGGGCGAAGAGCCCGCCGATCGCCTCGCCGAGCACCGTCTCCATCTGGCCCTCCTCGGGGATCAGCGGCATCGGAGCGGAGTGCTCGGTCAGGATCGTGCGGAAGGTCTCCATGGACTCGCTCCGCAGCTCCTCGCTGTCGTAGGCCTCGGTGGCCACCGGCAGCGTCTGGAACTCCTGGGACAGGTACACCTGCTCCTCCGGGCTGGTCAGGTGCTCGACCAGCCGCAGAGCGCCCTCCTTGTCGTCGGTGTCGTTGAAGACGCTGATGTTGATCCCGGCCGCGTGGCTCTGGATGGGCTCGCCCGGCAGCGGGTCGAGCATCGGCACCTGGGCGACCTCGTAGTCCTCGAAACCGCGGGCGGCCATGCTGGTGCGGGCGCTGCCCTGCACGATGATCATGGCCGCGCGCCCGTCGACGAAGTCGCTGATGCCCTGGGTTCCGTCGCTGAACTCGGCGCTGCTGGGGTCGACGACCTCCTCCACGGCCATCAGGTCCACCCACTGCTTGACCGCGGCGACCTGCTCGTCGGAGGAGAAGGAGGGCCCGTCCTCGCCCCACAGCCGTCCGCCCTGCTGCTGGCCGAGGATGAAGGCCATGTGGGAGTTCTGCCGCTCGTTGCCGCCCTCCAGCACGAACCCGTACTGGTCGACGTCGCCGTCGTCGTCGGTGTCCCTGGTCAGCTCGTCCGCGGTGTCGACGAACTCGTCCCAGGTCGCGGGCGGTTCCTCGATGCCCGCCTCCTCGAACATGGTGGGGTTGTAGAACAGCGCGTAGGACAGCCCGTAGAGCGGCACCGACGTCGGCGTCTGGCCCTCGGCGCCGCCGGTGGCGAAGCTGGTGCCGACGAAGCGCCCCTCGCCGCCCACCGCCTCCAGGTCCGCGCCCTCGTAGGGCACGAAGGCGCCGGTCTCCTGGAGGCTGGCCGCCCAGGTGTTGCCGATGTTGAGCACGTCGGGGCCGTCGCCGCTGCTCACCGCGGTGAGGATGCGGTTGTACAGCTCGCTCCAGGGGATGACCTCCAGCTCGACCTCCACCCCGGTCTCCTCGGTGAAGCGGTCCAGCACGGGCTGGAGGACCTCCCGGTCCTCCTCCACGCTCGCTCCCTGGTTGCTGGCCCAGTAGGTCAGCGTCTGGTCACCGGAATCCTCGCCGGAACCGCAGCCGGTCAGTGCCGCGGCCAGTACCAGCGCCGTCGAGGCGGACAGGAGTGCTGTGGGGGGTGTCTTCACGGCCGTCTCCGTTTCTCTGTAGGCCATGTGAGCCCGTCGTCAGCGTCGGCGGTGACGGAGCGGGCGGATCGGACGCGCCCGTCGGTCCGTGGGCGGGAGCGTCGGGAACCGTGGGCCACGACCGTCGCTCTGCGTGACCTGATGATTAGGTAAACCGGTTTACCTCGGAAGTGTAGGCGAGATCACAGGAAGGCAGGAGGGGCAGTTGTGGAACCGTTACAAGCCTTGGATCGGCTGTCCGGACGACTTCCTCGGGCGGAGCTCACCGACGAGCACGGTCGACAGCGGCGGCTCCTGCCCCTTGAGCATGTCCAGCAGGATGCGGGCCCCGACACTGCCCAGCGCGCGGTGCCTGTTGCGGACGGTCGTCAGCGGCGGTGTGACGAACGAGGCCAGGGGGATGTCGTCGAACCCGGCCACCGCCATGTCGTCGGGGACGGTCAGACCCGCCTCCCCCAGCACGGAGTAACCGCCTATGGCCATGAGGTCGCTGCCGTAGAAGACGGCGGTGGGGCGTTCGACGGCGGGCCTGGCGAGGATGCGCTCCGTGGCCCGGGCCCCGCCCTCGATGGTGTAGCCGCCGTGCTCCTCCACGGGCCCCGGCTCCAGGCCGAACTCGCGCACGGCCTCCTCCCAGTGGCGCCGGCGCTGGTGCGCGTGCAGCATGTGGGGGTCGCCCTGGACGTGGGCGATGCGCCGGTGCCCCGCCTCGGCGAAGCAGCGCACCAGACCGCGGATCGCCTCCCTGGAGTCGTTGGTGACGGTGGGGAAGTCGGAGGAGCCCTCGGGCGCGCCCACCACCACGGCGGGCGCGCCCAGGCGGCGCAGCATCGCGGGACGGCCGTCGTCCGTCCGCAGGTCGGTGACCAGGAAGCCGTCGACGAAGTGGTCGTTGAACAGCCGCTCGTAGGTGGCGGCCTCGGTCCGCTCGTCGGGTACGAAGCGGATGACGGTGGCGTGCTCCTCGCCGGAGAGCACCGACTCGATACCGGACAGGAACGAGGGGAAGAACGCGTCGAAGTCGAGGATCTCGGGGGAGCGGCGCACGATCAGTCCGATGGTGCCCAGCGACTTGCCGTTGAGCGCGCGTGCGGCGTAACTCGGGTTCCAGCCCAGTTCGACCGCCGCCTGGCGGATGCGTTCACGGGTGCTGGCACTGGTGCCGGTACCGGTGTTCAACGCCCGGGACACGGCGCCCTTGCTCACACCCGCCCGGCGGGCGACGTCGCTGATCGTGGGGCGCTTGCGACCCGTGTTCCCGGTTGCCATGGTGACGATGGTAGTCCGCCGGGCTTCGGGGCCCGCGCCGCTAACGCCTGCTACCGCGGCCTCGGAGCGTTCCGGTACCGGGACGTGCTCCGGGGAGCGGTGCGGCCCCGCGACCGCGCCGAACGGCCAGGTCCGCCCGGCACGCGGCCTTCCTCGCACGCGGTCTCCCGGCACGCGGCCTTCCGACAGGTGGCCTCCCGGGGAAGAGCACTTCCCGGAAGCCGCCGGAGGCCGTCCGTACTAGGGTGTGCCGGTATGGACTGGACCCAGCGGCTCGGCTCCGTCAAGCGGTGGACCCGTGCCGGGGTTCGCGCCCCCCACAAGCCCCTCCTGCTGCTGTACGCGCTCGCGCACCACCAGCGGAACGGCAACGCGCCCATCGTCTACAGCGAGGCCGAGGCCCGGCTCGCGCGACTCCTGCGGGAGTTCGGCCCGGCGAAACCCACCAACCCCGGCTACCCCTTCCACCACCTGGAGACCGACGGGTTCTGGCGGGTCACCACGGTGGACGGCGAGGGGTCCCCGGGCTCGGCGGTGACCCTGCTGCGGGAGAAGGAGGCGCGGGGCAGGCTGGATCCCGACCTGGACGCGGCCCTGAGCGACGACCCCGGCCTGGCCGCCCGCATCGCCCGCCGTCTGCTCGACGACAACTTCGCCCCCTCGCTGCACGAGGGCATCATCGCCCTCACCGGACTCCGCGTGGGCCAGGGGCCGGTCCCCGCGCCGGGGGAGGGCGGCGTCCGCGACCCCCGGTTCCGGGAGACCGTGCTGACCGCCTACGAGCACCGGTGCGCGTTCTGCGGCTACGAGGGGCGGCTGGACGGCGTGTCGGTCGGGCTGGAGGCCGCCCACATCCGCTGGTGGTCGTACGACGGCCCCAACGACCTGGACAACGGCCTGTGCCTGTGCCCGACGCACCACCTGCTGTTCGACCGCGGCGTCCTCGGGCTCACCGGCGAACTCACCGTCGCGGTGTCCCCGCGCTTCGAGGCCCGCTCCCCCGCGGCCGAGACGGTCGTCCTCTCCCTCGCCGGACGCGACCTCGTCCGCCCGGCTCCGGGAAGCCCCGCCGTCGAACCCGCCCATGTCGCCTGGCACTCCAAGCAGGTCTTCCGCGTCGCCGCCTGAGGACCGCCGCCCCGACCGGCGCGTTCCGACCCCCGTGGCCCCCCTCTCCGAGCGCCTCGGAACGGGCTGGGACGTGACCCGGGTCACGCGCGTGTCAGGATTGTGTTAACACCCGCGTCACGTTCGGTCGTATTGTTCGTGCAACGCCCACCTGCGGGTTCGCCCGGCCGGGGCTTCCGCGTCCCCCGCCACGGCGCCTGGAGAACACATGATCACGTACCCCGCGCGCTTTCGACTGTCGCTCACCGGCTCCCTGTTCATCGGCTACGTGCTCCTGCTGGCACTGGCCCTGGCCGCCGTGGGCGCGCTGTGGGCCGTCCACATGGACCGGGCCACCGACCGCCACTACGCCGAGCGGGTCCTGAGCCTGGCCCGGTCCGTGGCCGTCATGCCCGAGGTCGTCGCGGGCCTGCAGTCCGCCGACCCGGCGGCCGAACTCGCCCCCCTGGCCGACCGGATCGACTCCGCCACCAGCACCGAGTTCGTGGTCATCGCCTCCCCGGAGGGGATCCGCTACTCGCACCCCGACGACGAACTCATCGGCCGCACCGTGTCCACCCCGCCCGGACCCGCCGCGCAGGGGCGGGAGTGGACCGGCGTGCAGGAGGGGACGCGGGGACGCACCGTGCGCGCCAAGGTCCCGGTGTTCTCCGGCGGCGGCTCGGTCAACGGCGGCGACGCGCGCGGCGAGGTGGTCGGCTACGTCTCCCTGGGCATCCTCGCCTCCAGCGCCGCCACCGAGGCCAGGGCCGCGGTCCCCGCCATACTGGGCACGGTGGCCGTGGTGCTGGTCCTGGGCGTGGCCGGCGCGTGGGCACTCTCCCGCCAGGTCCGCACCAAGACCCACGGACTCGAACCCGCCGACATCACCTCCCTGCTGGAGAGCCGCGAGGCCCTGCTGTACGCGGTCCGCGAGGGCGTGCTCGCCGTGGACGGCTCGGGCCGCCTCGTCCTGGCCAACCCGCCCGTCCGGGAGATGCTCGGCCTGCCCGAGGACGCCGAGGGCCGGGGCCTGGACGAACTCGGCCTGTCCGAGCGCGTCCGCGATATCGTCTCCGGCGCCGACCCCGGCGACGACCGCCTCCTCCTGGCGGGGCACCGCATCCTGGTCGCCAACCGGATGCCGGTCCACGTGCGCGGCCAGGACGCCGGGGCGGTCGTCACCTTCCGCGACCGCACCGAACTGGACCGGCTCACCGGCGAGCTCGACGGCGCGCGCACGGTCACCCGCGGCCTGCGCGCCCAGACCCACGAGTTCGCCAACCGGGTGCACACCATCGCCGGAATGCTCGAACTCGGCGCCCACGAGGAGGCCCGCGCCTACCTCGCCGACCTGTCCGCGACGCACAGCCGCACCAGCGCGGACATCTCCCGGCACGTCGGCGACTCCGCGCTGGCCGCGCTGACCATCGCCAAGTCCGCGCAGGCCTCCGAGCTGGGTGTGGACCTGCGGCTGTCCCCCCTCACCAGCGTCCCCGCGCTGGACAGGGAGGTGCGCTCCGACGCGCTGCTCGTCCTCGGCAACCTGGTCGACAACGCGCTCGACGCGGTGGCCTCGGCCCCGCACGGCTGGGTGGAGCTGATGGTGCGGCTGCACCGGGCCGAGGGCACCGACCTGCCCCACGACCTGCTGGAGATCCGGGTGACCGACTCCGGACACGGGGTGGCCGACGACGTGGCGGAGGAGATCTTCCGGCTCGGGTTCACCACCAAGGCGTCCCGGGACGGCGGCACGCGCGGGCTGGGCCTGGCGCTGGTCAAGCAGGTCTGCGAGGGAAGAGGGGGAAGCGTGGAGATGGAGGCGCCCGACGCCGACGAGGGCGCGGTGTTCACCGCCTGCCTGCCCCTGCCGGGGGCGCGGGCGCCGCAGGGGGCGGCCCGATGATCCGTGTGCTGGTCGTGGACGACGACGTGCGGGTGGCGCGCAACCACCAGGAGCTGGTGGAGTCGCTGCCCGGGTTCACCGTGGCGGGGGTCGCGCACACGGCCGCCGCCGCCCTCACCCAGATCCGGGGGCACCAGCCCGACCTGGTGCTGCTCGACCTGCACCTGCCCGACGCCTCGGGGATCTCGGTGATGCGCGCCCTGCGCGCCGCCGCCACCAGCGCCGCGCCCCAGCGGACGGACTTCCTGATGATCACCGCCGTGCGCGACATCGGCCAGGTGCGCTCGGCCATGCACGGCGGGGCGGTCCACTACCTGCTCAAGCCGTTCCCGCTCAGCGTGCTGCGCGACCAGCTGGAGCGCTACGCCGTGGCGCGCCGGAGGATGGACGCCGACGGGGAGGCCACCCAGCAGGAGGTGGACCGGCTGTTCGGGCTGCTGCGCCCGGCCGGGGGCCGATCGCTGCCCAAGGGGCTGACCCCGACCACCGTGGACCTGGTGGCGGGAGTGCTGCGGGAGGCGGAGGGGGACGTGTCGGCCTCGGAGGTGGCCGAGCGCGCCGGGGTGTCCCGGGTGACCGCGCGCCGCTACCTGGAACACCTGTGCGCGGTCGGCCGGGCCGAGCTGCGCATGCGCTACGGCTCGACGGGGCGCCCCGAACACCTCTACCGCTGGACGGCCTGAGCCTCCTCGGGTTCGCCGCCGATGTGCTTCCTCCACGCGCCTTCGGCCACCAACCAGTGCGGCACGAGCCTGAGGGGGAAAGGCGAATCGGTCTCGAAGACGTCCTCCCCGTGGACCTGGGTGATCTCCTGGTACTGGCCGTTTTCCAGGCGTAGCTCGACGAGCCCGACCTTGTCGGGGAGCGGATTGATGACCCAGTAGGAGGGGATGCCGAACGCCGCGTATTCGTGGCGCTTGGTGTGGTTGTCCCGTAGGACGCTTTCAGGGGAGACGATCTCCACGGCAAGAAGCGGGGGAACGTCGAAATAGCCCTGTGACGGCAACTCGCAGTCGAAGACTGCCAGGTCAGGGATACGGTGGTGAGTTCGCTCGGCGTTCAGGTCGATGCCGGGACCTTCACCGATCTCCAACGCGTCCGGAGCCACGGTACCGAGATGGAAACGCAGGCGGTAGGAAACGCGAGTATGCAGGGGTTTGGGGGCTGGCGACACGTCAAGCCGCCCGTCGACCAGCTCGTACCGCCGACCGTCGTCCGGCGTTTTCTCCAGGTCGTCCACGGTCAGGCGTCGTTCGGGTGCTTCCGGGTCCTGGTAGTCATGGCCAACATCATGCCTCCTCGTCTTCATGAGGGCCAGTATTCTGACGCACGCTCGGTCACCGGCGGGTTTCGCGGAGAAAGCCTCGCAAGGGTGTTCGAAACCCGGCCCTGCACCTGGCCCCTTACCCCCGGAAGTGTCGGTGGCCCGTGTCACACTCATCCCATGTTGGACCACCTCGGAATCCAGGTCAGCGACCCCGCGGCCAGCGCCGCCTTCTACGACGCGGTCCTCGCCCCGCTGGGCGCCCGCCGCGTCCTCGACTACGGCGAGAACGTCGGCTACGGCACGTCCGGACCCGACTTCTGGATCGGACCCGCGCCCGCACCCGGTGAGGCCCGCGAGTCGCACTTCGCCTTCACCGCGCCCGACCGGGCTGCGGTGGACGCCTTCTTCGCCGCCGCCGTCGAGGCGGGCGCGGAGGTGCTCCACGAGCCGAAGGTCTGGCCGGAGTACCACGAGCACTACTACGGCGCGTTCGTCCGCGACCCGGACGGCAACAACGTCGAGGCCGTCTCGCACGTGCCCGCCTGACCGGCCCGGCCAGGAACACGCCACCGCGCGGGCGGCCGCGGAGCCGGTCCTGCCGCCCGACCAAGCACGCCACCGGGACCCGGGCGACGGGAACGGCGGAGGCCTCCACGGGCCTCCGCCGTCCCAGCCGTCCCGAGGCTTCCTAGCGGGTGCCGACGGCGCGCCTGCCCGTGGCCGCCTCCGCCGCCGCGACCGCGCTGTTGAGCGACACCTCGCCCAGGAGGCCGGGCGCCGCCACCGCGTCACCCGCCAGGTAGACGCCGTCGCCCCGGTCCACGGCCGGGCGGTCCCGCCACGTGTACCCCGGCAGGTCCAGCGCGCCCGTGCGCCCGCGCGCCACCTGGTCGCGCCGCCACGTCACCCGCTCCCGCCATCCCGGCAGGGACAGGTCCAGGAACCGCTCCAGCCGCTCGGCGACCCGCGCCCGGGACTCACCCGGCCGCACCGGCAGCTGCGCCTGGACCAGCTCCTCGCCCCCGGGGGCGAGCGTGCGGTCCACCAGTGAGTAGCGCTCCAGGAAGCCGCACTCGTCGGCGTCGAAGACGATGAAGGGGTCCCGGCCGCGCCGCAGCCCCAGGTCCACCATGAGGGCGTGCCCGCTCTCCCACTCCAGTGAGTCGTCGCCGAGCAGCGCGCGGGCCGAGGCCAGCGACGTCGCGACGATGGTCGGGGTACCCGGGAGCGCGTCCACCCGCTCGCCGGTTCCCACGCGCACCCCCATCTCCCGCGCCCGTCCGGCCAACCGCTCCACCAGCGAGGACCAGCCGCCGACCAGGTACTTCGGTGAGGGCCAGCCGGGGTTGGTGACCCGCAGGAACCGCTCCCAGACGAACGCGGCCGACAACCGCGACGGGTCGGAGTCGAACAGCGCCACGCCCATCATGTTCGCGGCCACGCGCGCGGGCTCCGCGCCGAGCGCCTCCCGCGCCCACGAGCCGAAGTCCCGGTCGTGCGGAGCGCGCAGCCGCCGCCGCGCGGCGGCCCGGAGCAGGGCGACCGGCGGCGCTCCCACACGCCCCCGGTCGCGCACGCGCACCCGGGGCACGGCGCGCGCGGGGAAGGGCAGGTGGGGCGGGAGCAGGTCGCGTTCGGCCAGCCAGGAGAACAGCGGGCCGTCGCCGTACAGCACGTGCGGCCCCTCGTTGGCCGTGTACGGCGGTTCGGTGGAGCGCGCCCGCCCGCCCAGGGTCCGGTGCGCCTCCAGCAGGGTGACGTTCGCGCCCCTCTCGGCGCTGGCGATGGCCGCGGTCAGTCCGGCGAGCCCACCGCCCACAACGGTGATGTCCATGCCACTAGGACGGTTCGGGCGCCCGCAGACGTGACATCTTGTCGGGATTGACCACGAGGTACACGTGCCGCACACGGCCCTCGGCGGTGATGTCCAGGGACAGCAGCGCGACCACCCTGTCCCCGACGGAGACGACCGCCGCCGGTCCGCCGTTGACCTCGGTGACCGCCGACCGAGGCTCCTCCGTGCCGTCCAGGCCCGCGGAGTCGAGGAAGCGCTCCGCGTTGCGCGGCCGCGCCAGCACGGACAGGAACCGGCCGACCCTCGCCGCGCCCTCCAGGATCCGGTGGGGCGCCCTGGTCCGGCCGCCGCTGTCGCTGACCAGCGTGACGTCGTCGGCCAGCAGGCCGGTCAACCCCTCCAGGTCACCCTCCAGGCAGGCTCCCAGGAAGCGCTCGGTGATCCGCCGCCGCACGGCCCGGTCGGCCTCGAACCGCGGGCGCCTGTCGCGTACGTGCTCGCGCGCCCGCCGGGCGAGCTGGCGGGTGGCGGCCTCCTCCCGGCTGATCACCGCGCCGATCTCGGCGTAGGGCATCTGGAAGGCCTCGCGCAGTACGAAGACGGCGCGCTCCAGCGGGCTGAGGGTCTCCAGGACCACCAGCAGCGCGAACTCCACCGAGTCCGCGAGTTCGGCGTGCTCGGCCCCGCCGGGGACGTCGCTGACCGGTTCGGGCAGCCAGTCGCCCACGTAGGACTCCCGCCGGGACCGGACGCTGCGCAGCCGGTCGATGGCCAGCCGGGAGGTGACGGTGACCAGGTAGGCGCGCGGGTCCTCCACCGCGGCCGGATCGACGGAGGACCAGCGCAGCCAGGCCTCCTGGACGGCGTCCTCCGCGTCGGAGGCGCTGCCGAGGATGCGGTAGGCGACACCGGTCAGCAGGGAGCGGTGCTCTTCGAAGACATCGGTGGTCATGACAGGCAGACGTACCAGCTCCGGCCGTACGTGACATCCCCGGGCGCGGAACGGGTCCTCCCGGCCGGCGGACGGGGCGGCGGGGCCCGCGCGGGGAGATCCGCCGACCCACCCTCCCCGAAGGCGGGAGGAGGAGTGGCTGTAGCGTGGCGCGGTCAGAGCGCGGACGAGGAGGAGGCAGCCGCTGTGTACCGACTGC
>NZ_QPFC01000564.1:0-2042 GCF_003427465.1 Nocardiopsis sp. TNDT3
TCGGTCAGGGCCCCGGTGACGGCCTCCGCCATCGACGCGGGCACGATGACGCGGCGGATGGCGGTGCACTTCTGCCCGGCCTTGACGGTCATCTCGGTGACGACCTGCTTGACGTACAGGTCGAACTCGGGGTCCTCCTCGGTCACGTCCGGGCCGAGGATCGAGCAGTTGAGGGAGTCGGCCTCGACGTTGAGCTGCACGCCTCCGCTGACCACGTTGGGGTGGTTGCGCAGGATGGCGCCGGTGGCGGCGGACCCCGTGAAGCCCACGACGTCCTGCGGACCCAGGGCGTCGAGCAGTCCCCGGTGGCTGCCGACGAGGAGCTGGAGGGAGCCCTCGGGCAGCAGGCCCGACTCGACCATGCGCCGCACGACCGCGACGGTGAGGTAGGCGGTCTGCCCGGCGGGCTTGACGATGCTGGGCATCCCCGCGAGGAAGGCGGGGGCGAACTTCTCCAGCATGCCCCACACCGGGAAGTTGAAGGCGTTGATCTGCACGGCCACGCCCGGTCGGGACGTGTACACGTGCTGGCCCACGAACGTGCCCTGCCTGCCGAGCGGCTCCAGGGGCCCGTCCAGGATGACGGTGGAGTTGGGCAGCTCGCGGCGGCCCTTGCTGGAGAAGCTGAAGAGCGTGCCGAAACCGCCGTCCACGTCCACGGCGGTGTCCCGTGCGGTCGCGCCGGTCCGGTGGGAGAGGGCGTAGAACTCCTCCTTGTACCCCGTCAGGTGCTTGGCGACCTCCTTGAGGATGTTCGCGCGCTGGTGGAAGGTGAGCGCGCGCAGCGCGGGGCCGCCGACGGTCCGCGCGTGGTCGACCATCCCCGCGACGTCGGGGCCGTCGGACGAGATCCGTGCGACGGTCTCCCCGGTGTTCGCGTCGGCCAGGGGCGCGCCCTCGTCCGCGGGGGTGAACCATGCTCCCCGCGCGTAGCTCTGGAGTGTTTCGGGCACCGGACGGTCCTCTCCTCGGGCTGTGCTCTCTGACGAACAGTATTACAGACCGATCGGTCAGTAAATAGCCCCGGTAGAGCTGCGCCGCCTCCCACCTGCCCTTTTTCCCGTTTTCCACAGGCCCGCGCGAAGGGCTGGGTCAGGCCCCCGGCTCACCGGCGGGAGAACCCGTGCGCCCGCGCGCGCAAACCCCGGTCCGACGCTGTAATACGGAGGCCCCGCCGGACAGAAGGGGGTGAGACCGCACGGAAGGAAGTCGATGAGCAGTGAGGACACGGACACGGAGGAACCCGCGAAGAGCGAGTTCACCCGGTTCTTCGAGCGCTACCACGGTGACGTGTACCGATACGCCGTGCGCCGCCTGGGCCCGGACCTCGCGGACGACGTCGCCGCCGAGACCTTCGGCGTCGCCTGGCGCAGGTACGACCGCCTGCCCAAGGACCAGCCCCTGCCCTGGCTCTACGGGGTGGCGCGCAACGTCATCCGGACCCGGCTGCGCGGCGAGCGCCGCCGAGGCGAGGTGCTCGGCGCCGGGGTCGCCGCAGACGCCCCCGGCACGGCCGACACCGTCCGCCAGGTGGAGGAGCGGGACGCCGCGCTGCGCGCCCTGGACCGGCTCAGCGCCACCGACCGCGAACTGGTGATGCTCCTGGCCTGGGAGGGCCTGGAACCGGCCGAGGCGGCCCGGGTCCTGGGCTGCACCACCGCCACCGTGCGCGTGCGCCTGCACCGGGCCCGCCGCCGGATCGAGCGCTTCCTGGACTCCTCGCCCCCGGCCGGCCGGGACCAGCCCCCACCGCGTCCGGCTACGCCGGGCCCCACGCACGTCCGAGTTCCCGTGGAGGAGAAGTGAACCGTAACCCCGCCAGCCGCGGCTCGCGCGGCGACACCGAAGCCGTGCGCGGGATGCTCGCCGCGCACGACCCCGCGGCCTCCGTCCGCCCCGACCCCGCGGCCCGCGACCTCACTAGGATCGAGGCGATCGCCTCGGGCGACCGCCTCCGGGGCCGCGGCCTGACCCCCCGGCGCACCGCCCCGCGCCTGGCGCTGGGCGCCGCCGCCGCGTTCACCGCCGTGGCAGTGCTCGGA
>NZ_QPFC01000565.1:0-2457 GCF_003427465.1 Nocardiopsis sp. TNDT3
AGCGCCACGCGTTCCGTCCGCGGTCCGCCGCCGGGCCCTCTCTTGCCCCGCGGCGGCCACCGACGCCGGGCCGCGCACGCACAGTCCATCGCACGCCGCACGGCACGGCAACGGTTGCACTAGGTTGCGGTTCCGTCGCGCAGAGCCATGGGACAGTCGCCGTCGCGGAGCGCGTCCCGCAGCGCGCACACCCCGGGGGCCACCGACCCGGGCAGCAGGTCCACCGGTGAGGGGGGACGCACCACCCGCACCCGCACCTCCCCGCTGAACCGGTAGGGGCGGCTCTGGATGATGCCGCCCAGGTGGCGGCGCACGCGCGAGAGCTCGGCGCGCACCGTCACCACGTGCCCGCCCGCGCCGAACACGTCCTGGGACAGCTGCGCTCCGGTGCGCCCGGCCCGGTGCACGGCCAACAGCAGCAGCAGCTCCGCGTGGCGCGGGGTGAGCCGGTGCGCCCACTCCCCGCTGGGCCCGGCGACCACCATCCTGGGCGAGGGCCGGGTCAGGTCCAGGGTGACCGTGGAGGGCGCGCTCTCCGCCGCCGGACGCGGGCGCAGCAGCCATCCGCCGGGCAGGGGCTCCAGGGCGCACTCCCCCAGGGCGGGCAGCCAGGCGGTGCCGCTCCCGCGCTGTTTGGGCAGCAGCACCCTGCGGACCGGCTCCATGTGGACGGCGGCGGCGGTCCACCCGGCCTCGTCCACCACCAGCGCGCGTTCGCTCATCCCGGCCAGCAGGGGCGCGGCCACCGAGCGCAGCCGCTCCAGGTGGGTGTGGTGGAGGCTCTGCAGATGGGCTTCGGCCAGTTGGGCCACCGCGCTGACCAGGGCGAGGGTGGAGGGGTGGATGGTGGAGACGGGGCCGGTGACGTCGACGGCGCCGAGCAGGCGGCCGTCGCGGGGGTCGTGGATGGGTGCGCAGGCGCAGGTGAGGGCGTGCAGGCTGCGCATGAAGTGCTCGGCGGAGTAGACCTGCACGGGCCGCCCCACGACCAGGGCGGTGCCGATGGCGTTGGTGCCGGTGCTGCCCTCGTTCCAGAAGGCCCCCTCGACGAGCCCGACGCGGTCGCCGAGGGCGCGGACGCGGTGGGAGCCGTCGCGCCACAGGACCTGACCGGAGGCGTCGGTGACCAGCATGATGTGGTCGGCCTCGTCGGCGACCGAGACGAGGGAGCGGCGGATCAGCGGCAGGACCTCGGCGATCGGGGAGGCGTCCCGGTGCCGTTGGAGTTCGTCCAGCCGGGCCATGCGGGGCGGCGGGGCGCTGTCGGGGTCGATCCCGAAGCGTCGGCTGCGGGACCAGGAGTCCTCGATGACCGGCCGCAGGGCGGCCGGCGCCGGGCGCCCGGAGAGCGAGGCCTCGTGCACGCGCCGGAGCAGGCGGGCGTGCTCGCGGGCGTCGGCCCCGGCCGGCAGGGCCGTGTCCAGCGGCGGAAAAGACATGCGGTCCCCTGAGCTCGCGTTCGCAACGGCGTTCATCAATTTTCTCGGTTCGGCTTCGACAGGGTTGAGGGAACGGAAATACACACATGTTTCGGAGGCCGCTCTCGCTTCCGCATCCGTTTCATCACCGGATTATGCCCCATCGCGCACCCCGGGGCGGACGGGGATCCCGTTGCCGCGGGGAAGCCGCAAACCCCGTGGCGTCCGCGCGTATCCGGCGCGGTGCCCGCGTCCGCCGCCGCCGAAAGGCCGTGGACGCGTCCTCGAAAAGGGGACCGGGATCGAACGGAACAGCGGAATTGCCGAAAACGGCCGGTAATGCCGCAACGGCGCTTTCCCGGACACATGTCCGCGTCCCCGCGGGGGCCGCTCCGGGGTCGCGTCGGACTCGGGGCGGCGGAGCCCGGGTCAGTGCCGCCAGCGGGTGAGCGCGAACCACAGCCGCATGCGCTGCTCGGCGTCGGCCAGGTCCACGCCCAGATCGCGCTCGATCCGCCCGATCCGGTAGCGGACGCTGTTGCGGTGGGCGCCCAGGTCGGCGGCGGCCCGGTCCCAGTTGCCGTGCCGGGTGAGCCAGACCCGCAGGGTGCGGCGCAGCAGGCGCGCGGAGTCGGTGTCCTCGGCCAGCGGTCCCAGGACACGCCGGGCCAGGTCCTCTCCTCCCCCCGGCCCCAGGAGGGCGTCGAAGGGGTCGGCGGGCTCCTCCAGCAGCGGCCCGCCGACCGCGCGGGCACGGGTGAGCAGGGCGGCGGCCCGGCGGTCCGCGGCGGCCAGCTCCGCCGGGTCCACCGGCCCGCTCAGCGCGCCGATCCAGCCGTGGTCGAGCAGCCGGTCCAGGTGGGCCAGGTGCGCGGCCTCGCCCCGGTCGGCGAGGACGGCGCGCAGGTCCTCGCCGGGGCCCGCGTCCAGCAGCCGGGTGCCCAGGGGCAGCGCGGCGGGGGCGGTGTGGCGGCCCCGCCCGGCGGGCCGGGCGCGCAGGACCCGGTAGGCGGCGGGGTCCCCCGGCGCGCCCGCGGCG
>NZ_QPFC01000566.1:0-8174 GCF_003427465.1 Nocardiopsis sp. TNDT3
GGGTCCAGCTCGGCCAGCACCGCCACGGCCTCGGCGTAGGTCTGGGCGGCGCGCACCACCGGATGGGCGGGCACCGAGGCGGCCCGCGCCAGACGCAGCGCCTGCTCGGAGTCCACGGGGCGCTGGGGAGAGCGCGCGGGGCAGTCCTCGGGCAGGTTCCTGGCGCGCTCGGCCAGCTCCAGGACGAACGCGGCGGTCAACTGACGCCCGGAGGCCCCGTCCGCCGCGGCGGAGACCACCAGCTCCTCCAGGGCGGGCCCGCCGCCCAGCGCCCGCACCCGGCGGCCGGTCAGCTCGCGCCGCGCCGCGTCCCTGGCCCGCCGGGGCTGGCTCTGCCGGTGCTGGGCCCAGATGGCCCGCAGCCGGTCGACGTCCATGAGGTCCTCGCGCACCAGGGCCGGAATCCGGTCCAGGTCCGCACCGCAACGTAGGGTATCCACGTGTCTTCCGTAGCCAGTGGACAGTTGGCCAAAACCTGTCTCGGGCCCCGACCTGTGGCCGCTACCGGACGCGTCGGAGCGTAAACCGGGAGTGTTCAGGGGCGGCGGCCGTGCAGCAGCCGCATCGCCTTCTGCTTCTCGAAGTCCAGCGCGCGGGCGGGCGCCGCGGCGAGCCTGCCCAGGCGCTCCCCGTGCGAGCGCACCCGCGCCAGCACCTCGGGCTCGGCCAGCACCCGCAGGGCGAAGGCCAGCGCGGCGGGCGGGATGTCGAACTCGCGCTCCAGCTCCAGGCCCACCGCGATCGTGCGCAGGTCCTCCTCCGTGAACCGGCGGTGCCGGTGCCCGCGCCCGGTGGGCTGCTCCTGGGTACGGGGCAGCAGGCCCAGGCCCTCGCGGTAGCGCAGCATCCGCGCGGTGGTGCCCACACGGTCGGCGGCCGCGGAGATCGGCACGGGGCCGCGCGGCCGGAGGTCGGAGGGGGGCGGGTCGTCGTCGAGGGCGGCCATGCACGCGACCCTAACCGACCCTCCCCACCAAGGAGCGCGAACCTGACGGTGAAATGTCAATTTCGCACGGTGATCCCGGTCGCGGCCCTAGAATCGGGTGCGCCACGACCATCACGAGTGAGGAACGCATGGCTTTCGACTTCAAGGTCGCCGATCTCTCCCTGGCCGCCTTCGGACGCGACGAGATCCGGCTCGCCGAGCACGAGATGCCCGGCCTCATGGCCACCCGCGCCGAGTACGGGGACAGCAAGCCCCTCCAGGGCGCGCGCATCATGGGCTCGCTGCACATGACCGTCCAGACCGCGGTCCTCATCGAGACCCTGGTCGCACTGGGCGCCGAGGTGCGCTGGGTCAGCTGCAACATCTTCTCCACCCAGGACCACGCCGCCGCCGCGGTCGTCGTCGGCCCCGACGGCACCGCCGAGGACCCCAAGGGTGTGCCGGTCTTCGCCTGGAAGGGCGAGACCCTGGAGGAGTACTGGTGGTGCACCGAGCAGGCGCTGACCTGGCCGGGCGCCGAGGGCCCCAACATGATCCTGGACGACGGCGGCGACGCCACCATGCTCGTCCACAAGGGCGCCGAGTACGAGAAGGCGGGCGCGGTCCCCGACCCCGACAGCGCCGACAGCGAGGAGATGGGCGTCGTGCTGCGCCTGCTCAGCGCCAGCCTGGAGCGCGACAACACCAAGTGGACCCGGATCGCCGAGCGGATCCAGGGCGTCACCGAGGAGACCACCACCGGTGTCCTGCGCCTGTACGAGATGCGCCGCGAGGGCACCCTGGCCTTCCCCGCGATCAACGTCAACGACTCGGTCACCAAGAGCAAGTTCGACAACAAGTACGGCATCCGCCACTCGCTGCCGGACGGCATCATGCGCGCCACCGACGTGCTCATCGGCGGCAAGGTCGCCGTGGTGTGCGGTTACGGCGACGTCGGCAAGGGCGCGGCCGAGGCCCTGCGCGGCCAGGGCGCCCGCGTGGTCGTCACCGAGATCGACCCGATCAACGCCCTCCAGGCCGCCATGGACGGCTACCAGGTCACGCTCCTGGAGGACGTGCTGGAGACCGGTGACATCTTCATCACCACCACCGGCAACTTCAACGTGATCATGGCCGACCAGATCACCCGCATGAAGCACCAGGCGATCGTCGGCAACGTCGGCCACTTCGACAACGAGATCGACATGGCGGGCCTGGCCAGGGTCCCCGGCGTGGTCAAGAAGGAGATCAAGCCGCAGGTCCACGAGTGGACCTTCCCCGACGGCAAGTCCGTCCTGGTGCTCTCCGAGGGCCGCCTGCTCAACCTGGGCAACGCCACCGGCCACCCCAGCTTCGTGATGTCCAACAGCTTCACCAACCAGGTCATCGCGCAGATCGAGCTGTTCACCAAGCCCGACGAGTACCCGACCGACGTGTACACGCTGCCCAAGATCCTCGACGAGAAGGTCGCCCGGCTGCACCTGGACGCGCTCGGCGTCAAGCTGACCCAGCTCACCAAGGAGCAGGCCGCCTACATCGGTGTGGACGTCTCGGGCCCCTTCAAGCCCGACCACTACCGCTACTAGGCAGCACATGACACTCCCCTCCCACCAGGTGGCGGACCTCGGCCTCTCCGGGGCCGGGGTCCGCCGCGTGGACTGGGCCGAGCGCTCCATGCCCGTGCTGCGCAGCGTGCGCGAGCGCTTCGCCGCCGAACGCCCCCTGGACGGCCTGCGCGTGGCCGCGTGCCTGCACGTGACCGCCGAGACCGCCAACCTGCTGCGGGCACTGCGCGCGGGCGGGGCGAGCGTGTGGCTGGCGGCGTCCAACCCGCTGTCCACCCAGGACGACACCGCCGCCGCCCTGGTCACCGAGTACGGGGTTTCGGTCCACGCGTGGGCCGGAATGGACCCGGCGGCCTATGACCGGAACCTGGTCACGGTCCTGGAGTCGCGGCCGCACCTGCTGCTCGACGACGGGTGCGACCTGGTCAACACGGCCCACATGGCCCGCCCCGACCTCCTCGACGGCGTGCTGGGCGGCTGCGAGCAGACCACCACCGGCGTGATCCGGCTGCGCCGGATGAGCGCCGAGGGCGAACTGCGGCTGCCCATGGTCGCGGTCAACGACACCGCCACCAAGCGCATGTTCGACAACCGGTACGGCACCGGCCAGTCCACCATCGACGGCATCCTGCGGGCCACCAACGCGCTGCTCGCCGGGCGCACGGTGGTCGTCGCCGGGTTCGGCTACTGCGGTCGGGGCCTGGCCGAGCGCGCCCGCGGCATGGGCGCCCGCGTGGTCGTCACCGAGGTCGACCCGGTCAAGGCCCTGGACGCGGTCATGCAGGGCTACACCGTCACCACCATGGAGGAGGCGGCCCCCGCAGGGGACGTGTTCGTCACCGTCACCGGCAACCGCGACGTCGTCCGCGCCGAGCACCTGGACCTGATGAAGGACGGCGCGATCCTGGCCAACTCCGGCCACTTCGACCTGGAGATCGACCTGAACGCCCTGGAGAGCCGGGCCGTGGAGGTCAACCGGGGCGTGCGCGAGCAGGCCGACGAGTACGTGCTGGCCGACGGGCGCCGCCTGCTCCTGCTGTCCGAGGGGCGCCTGGTCAACCTCGGCGCCGCCGAGGGGCACCCGGCGGCCGTGATGGACCTGTCCTTCGCCGTGCAGGCCCTGACCACGGCCTGGCTGGCCCGCAACGCCTCCGACCTGGAGCCGGGCGTGGTGGAGGTGCCGGCGGAGACCGACACCGAGGTGGCCCGGCTCGAACTGGCCGCGCTGGGGGTGCGCATCGACGCGCTCACCCCCGGGCAGGAGGCCTATCTGCGCTCCTGGCACGCCTGACGGGCGCTCCCGCGCAGTACCGGCCGCTTCGGACAGCGCTCAGCGTGGTCGCGGCCGGAGCGGGAAGCCGCCGCGCCAGCCGCTCCCGCGCGCCCGGGCTCAGCGGGAGGAGTGCGGGCCGTACCACTGCTGCTGGGGGCCGCCCTGCGGGTATCCGGGCTGGGCGCGCTGGGCGGCCGCCTCGTGGCGGCGCCGGCGCTCGGCGAGCACCGCGGCCAGGAAGTAGGGCGGTGTGGTCCCCGGCGGCGGGGGCGGACTGATCTGCGCGGCCACCGTGTCGGCCAGCCGGACGCCCATCTCGTGGCGGGTGTGCTCGGCCAGCTCCCCGTACCGGAGCACGTACTGGCGCGCCGCCGCCGCGGTCTCCGGGGACAGCCGCGACAGCTCGGTGGTGGCCGCCCAGGCCGCCAGGTGCGGGGGCATCGGGATGACCTCCTCGCGCGGCCTGCCGCCGCGCTCCTCCACCACCATCGTCCCGGCCACGAAGTCGCCCACGCGGCGGCCGTCGCGGTTGATCATCGACGTGATCAGCGCGACCACGCCGCTCGTCAGCCAGATCTCCACGAACGCGGCCAGCGCCCGGCCCAGCGCCTGACGGAACCGCTCGGGGGAGCCGTCGGTGCCGACCACGCGCAGGCCCAGGGCCATCTTGCCCAGGGAGCGCCCCCGGCTCACGGTCTCGAAGACCGCCGGGTAGCCGACCAGGATCAGGATCACGCTCGACAGCGACACGGCTGCGGTGATCGCGGGGTCCAGGCCCCTGCCGATCCAGGTGACCAGGACGCTCAGCGCGATCAGGGCGATGACCTGGACCAGGGCGTCGATGGCCAGAGCCGCCGCCCTGGTGGCGAAACCGGCCGGACGCAGGTCCAGGACCACGGCGTCACCCGTGACCAGGGGTGTCACGCCGTACACGTCGGCGCGGGCGTCGCCGTTGCCGGGATAGGACACCAGCACTCGCTCCCTCGGGACTGTCTGAAACCGTCGTCCCGACACTACCCGGCACACGGGACGGCTGTTCGCGGCGGAGTCGGGAGGGCACCCGGACGGACGGGTCGACGGGGGCCTCGTCAACCGGCTCCAGAGCCGGACCGCGCGCGGAACGGATAGGGTTCCCTGCGTGGATATCGACGTGTTCGCCGCGGCGCACGCCCCGGAGTGGGAACGGCTGGACAGACTGGTGCGCGGGCGCCGCTCGCTGGACGGTGAGGAGATCGACGAACTCGTCGAGCTCTACCAGCGGGTGTCCACCCACCTGTCGGTGGTGCGCTCCTCCGGTCAGGACCCGGCGCTGGTGGGCAGGCTGTCCGCGCTGGTGGCCCGGGCCCGCTCGGCGGTGACCGGCGCGCACGCCTCCGCGTGGCGCGACGTCGGCGGGTTCTTCACCCGCGTCTTCCCGGCGGTGCTGTACCGGCTGCGGTGGTGGTGGATCGGCACCAGCGCGGGCATGGTCGCGATCGCGGCGGTCACCGCCCTGTGGATCGTGTCCGAGCCCGACGTGCTGCACGCCCTGGGCACGCCGGACTTCATGGCCCAGTACGTCGACCACGACTTCGCGAACTACTACATGGAGAACCCCCGGGGCTCGTTCGCCGCCCAGGTGTGGACCAACAACGCGTGGGTGTCGGCGCAGGCCATCATCTACGGCGTGGCCCTGGGGCTGCCGACCCTGGCGGTGCTGCTGATGAACGCGGTGAACGTGGGCGTCGCCGCCGGGATCATGCTCGCCCACGGCCAGGGCGACGTGTTCTTCGGGCTGCTCCTGCCGCACGGCCTGCTGGAGCTGACCGCCGTCTTCGTCGCGGGTGGGGTGGGCCTCAAGCTGGGGTGGACGATCATCGCGCCCGGCGACCGCACCCGCATGCGCGCCCTGGGCGAGGAGGGGCGCGCCGCCATCGCGGTGGCCCTGGGGCTGGTGGTGGTGCTGCTCGTCTCCGGGCTCATCGAGGGCGTGGTGACCGGCAACGCCGCGGCCGGGGTCATCCCGATCCCGGTGGCACTGGGCATCGGCGTGCTGGCGGAGGTGCTGTTCCTGGTCTACGTGTTCACGGTGGGCAGGAAGGCCTACCAGGAGGGCGAGACCGGAGACCTGGAGAACGCCCCCGCCGCCGTCCCGGTGGCCTGAGGGCCTGTCCCGGCGAGCGCGGAGGGCCGAGGACCGGGGGCGTGGCCGCCTGCGGTCAGCGGCCGGTCCGCTGCGCGCCGAGTCGTCCGATCTCTGGCCGATTGAGGCCACGGACTGGCCGGGTGGGCGGTGCCGTGCCATCATCCGGGCCGTGGACACCGAATCCCCGCGCTGGTTCAAGAGCAGCTACAGCGCAGCGGCAACATGCTGTGTGGAGACCGTCGTCACTACGTCCGGCGTCGGTGTCCGAGACTCCGTGCATGCGGACGGTCGAACGCTCTGGTTGGCCGCACCGGAGTGGACGGCGTTGCTGCGCGTGGTCTCCGGCTCATGAGGGTGCCCCTGATGGGGTGGATCCACCCTGAACGATGAGTTCTTCGACCTCCGCGATGTGCTGCTCGACCATTTTCACCTGGTGGTGTTCCTGTCCCAGCTGCATGATCCAGACCCGTAGCACCTCGGTGAATCCCACAAGAGCTCTTCGAGCGTCGCCCTTTTCCTGAGCAGCTCTGGCCACATAAAAAGCAGCGTCAGCCGTCATGTGGTGGTCGGCGCCCAGGACACGTCGCCGTACTGCGTGAACACGCCGGAACCCGACCTCCGCCGTGGCGGGGTCACCCTGGCACATGGTCGCGTAGGCCCTGTTCTGCAAGGCGAGCAGAGCCAGGGGGTCCTCCTCCCCTGCGACGCGCACCCGTGCCTCCCCGACTTCCTCCAAAGTGGCCGCTGCCTCGCTCCAACGCTCCTGCCTGAGTGCGATCAGGCCCAGCTGGTAGAGGGAATCCAGGGTTTCGACGTGCTCGTGTCCCAGAGCCCTGCTCCTGTCCTCGTGTAGAGCGCGGAAAGCTTCGTCCGCCTCCTCCACCCGGCCCTGGTACAGCCAGGACTCAGCGAGGTGGTGCTTGGCCGAGAACACAGCGCGGTCGTACCGGCCGAACTGCTTCTCGGCGAACGCCATAAGGGCGGAGAGGGTTTCTTCGGCCTCCTCAAAGGCACCGAGGCGGAGTAGCGCTCGGGCAGCCGCCACAAGAGAGACGAATGCCTTTCGATGAACGGCCGTTGTGGCCACCGTCAGTTTCCCCACGGTCACCATGGCCGCATCCTTTTCGTGAGGGTGCAGACGTGTACGCAGCAGGACGATCTCGTAGAGGACCCTGAGCTCGAACTGGAGGTCCCGGTCGCGCTGCCAGGCGAGCAGCCGCTCCGCCTCGTTGACCAGCTCCAAGTCCTCCTCCCCGAACCCGGCGCGCACGGTCTCCGACACCAGCGGGTGCAGCCGCAGCGCGGTCTCCCCCTGGGACGAGACGACCGAGACCAGCCCGTGCACCACCAGCGCGTTCACCGCCCTGGCCAGGTCCGCGTCGGTCGGGGATCCCAGCACCCCGCCGTCCAGCTCCGACAGCGGCAGCCTGCGCAGCGGGACCTCACTGGCGTCGGGACCCAGCACCGCCAACAGCTTCAACAGCGGCACCGCCCTGGGCTCGCGCTCCTCCACCAGGCGCAGGGACAGCTCCCACACCCCCGACAGCAGCCCGCGCTCGACGTCGCCACCGGTGACGAAGGGCGCCGCCAGCTCGTCCAGAGCCCCCACGCCCTCGCCGAGCCGCGCCAACAGCGCGTGCGCGTCCGGGAACAGCACTCGGTGCGTGGCCAGGATCCGCCCGGCCAGCGACAGCGCCAGCGGCACCCCGCCCAACCGCCGGGCCAGCTCCTCCGCGCCCGCGAGCCCCGCCGCACCGCCCGCCCCCGCGTGGTCGGCCAGGGCCTCGGACGCCGCCGACCCCTCCAGCTCCCCGATCCGGTGCACCCGCGCGGGCGCCCACTGCGCGGGGTCGTCCACCCGGCTGGTCACCAGCACGAACCCGCCCGGACTCGCCCGCATCCACCCCAACTGGTCCCCGGGCCGGTTCTCCGGGTCCAGCTCCTCGGGCCGGTCGGCGTTGTCGATCACCAGCAGCCACGGCCGCGCCGCCGCGTCCAGGTGCCGCCACACCCACCGGGCCGCCTGGCGCCGCGCCCCCTTCACCCGCTCGGCCTCCTGCCGGGAGCCGCCCACCTCCACCGCGGCCTCGACCATGCTCGACGCCACGCTTCCGGGCCGCACCCAGAACACCGTCCACCCGTCACGACGCGCCCGCTCGGCCAGCGCCGCCGCCACCGTGGTCTTGCCGAACCCGCCCGGCCCGGTCAGCACGTGCGGAACCGGCGCACCGGCCTCCATCGCCCCGCCGAGGGCCTCCAGGAGCCCCTCACGTCCCCGTACGGCCG
>NZ_QPFC01000567.1:0-2747 GCF_003427465.1 Nocardiopsis sp. TNDT3
GGGCGGGCGGGTGCCGCCGATGGAGACCGTCGGCGCGCTCATCTCCCAGCTGCACTCCGTCGAGGTGCCCCGGCGCGAACTGCTCGAACTGCGCCCGCTGACCTCGCGGGTGCAGTTCATCTTCGACCTGTGGAACCGCGAGCGCGCCGAGGGGCCCGCCGCCGAGGTGGTGTCCGCGTCCGCCATGCACCAGGGCTTCTGCCGGGCCCGCGACCTGGCCAACGGCACGGTGGACGTCGTGCCCGTCCACGGCGACCTGCACCCGGGCAACGTCATCGACGGCGGCCGGCGCGGCCTGGTGGCCGTCGACCCGCGCGCCTGCCTGGGGGACGCGGCGGTCGACGCCGTGGACTGGGCCCTGTGGAAGGCCACCAGCCTGCCCGAGGTGGTGCAGCGCGTGGACGTGCTCTCCCGCGTCCTGGGCGTGGACGGCGACCGGTTGATGGCGTGGGCGCGCGCGTTCGCGCCCTGCCTGGCGGTGGCCAAGGCCAACCGCGGCCACGGCGGCACCGACGAGTTCGACATGCTCGTCGAACTCTCGGAGGGGGAGGCCTTCGTCCTGTGACGCGTGCCGGGCGGCCCCGGCGGCCGACCGCCCCGGCACGCGCCGACGGGTTCAGTCCCCGGGCTGGGCCGAGCCCGCCCTCTCGAAGCGGTAGCCCCGGCCCGCCTCCGTGATCAGGTAGCGCGGGCACGCCGGGTCGGGCTCCAGCTTGCGGCGCAACTGCGCCATGTACACCCGCAGGTAGTTGGTCTCGCTCTGGTAGGCCGGGCCCCACACGTCGTGCAGCAGCTGGCGCTGGCTGACCAGCTGGCCCGCGTGCCGGGCCAGGATCTCCAGGATGTGCCACTCCGTCGGGGTGAGCCGGACCTCCTCGCCCTCCCGCAGCACCCGCTTGGCGCCCAGGTCCACGGTGAAGGAGGGCGTGCGCACCACCGGGGCCTCGTCCACGCGCACCGACCGCCGCTCCGCCGCGCGCATGCGCGCCAGCAGCTCGTCCATCCCGAACGGCTTGGTGACGTAGTCGTCGGCGCCCGAGTCCAGGCAGCGCACCTTCTCCCCGGCCGAGTGCCGCGCCGACAGCACGATGATCGGCACCTGAGACCACCCGCGCAGCCGCTGTATGACCTCCATGCCCTCCATGTCGGGCAGCCCCAGGTCGAGCAGGACCACGTCGGGGTGGTTGTCCGCGGCCAGCCGCAGAGCGGACGCCCCGTCGGCCGCGGTGTCCACGTCGTGCCCGCGCGCCCTCAGGTTGATCCGCATGGCCCGAATGATCTGCATGTCGTCGTCAACGACCAGGACCCGCATCGGTCCCCTCCCCGTCTCCGGTGTCCGTCTCGCTCTTCTCCACAGCACGGAGCGTGAACACCATGGTCAGACCGCCGCCGGGCGTGTCCTCGGGGTCGAGCCTGCCGTGCATCGCCTCAACGAAACCACGCGCGACCGCCAGACCCAGACCCACCCCCGTGCCCTGGGGGGCGTCGCCCAGGCGCTGGAAGGCCTCGAACATGCGCTGTTTGCCCTCGTCTGAGACCCCCGGCCCGCGGTCCACCACGCGCAGCTGCACGCTGTCGCCGTGCGCGCTCGCCGAGACCAGCACCGGCAGGCGCGGGTCCGGGTTGTACCGGACCGCGTTGGAGACCACGTTGGCCACCGCCCGCTCCAGCAGCCCGGCGTCGGCGCGGACGCGGGGCAGGCGGTCGGGCACGTCCACCACGACCGCCTCGTGCGGCAGGCCCAGCAGGGTGACGGGCACGACCTCCTCCAGTCCCACCGCGCGGAGTTTGGGGCGCACGTTGTCGGTGTGCACCCGGCTCATGTCCAGCAGGTTGTCGATCAGCCGGTTGAGCCGGTCGGTGGACTCCTCCACCGTCTCCAGCAGGTCCTCGCGGTCCTCCTCGGTGAGGGTGATGTCGGTGGCGCGCAGGCTCGACAGGCTCGCCTTGATCGAGGTCAGCGGGGTGCGCAGGTCGTGCGAGACCGCGGCCAGCAGAGCCGTGCGGATGCGGTTGCCCGCCACCTGGCCGCGCGCCTCGGCCGCGTCCCACTCCAGCCTCTGGTGCTCCAGGGCGATGCCGATGTGCGCGGCGAAGGCCCGCAGCACGCCCCGGTCGGCGGCGGGCAGCACCCGGCCGCGCAGCGCCAGCGCCAGGTTGTCGGAGATCGAGACCAGGACGTCGGCCTCCTCGGGGGACTCGCACGCCGGGGCGCCCACGCTGTGAGCCGCGCGCCAGCGCTCGTCGTCCAGCCGCTCCAGCAGGGTCGCCGACCGCTGCCCGAAGGTCTCCCGGATCCGCCGCAGCAGGGCCTGGAGGGGCTCCTTGCCCGCCAGGACGCTGCTGGCCAGCAGCGTCACCGCGTCGGCCTCGGCCCGGGCGCGCGCGGCCTGCGCCGACCGGCGCGCCGCCATCTCCACCACGATCGCCACCAGCGCCCCCACCAGGGCGAACGCGGTCAGCGCCAGTATGTTGTCCAGCGATACCGAGGGCCGACCGTGCAGCGGGGACAGCAGCACGGTGAGCAGCACCGCGCTCCACAGCGCCGACACCAGGGCGGGGCGCAGGCCGCCCACCGCCGCGGTGGCCACGGTGGCCAGCAGCAGGAGCATCGCGTCCGAGGCGGCGCCCACGTCCTCGAACAGGGGCAGCGCCATCACCAGCGACAGCAGGGTGGGCGCCAGCAGCGCCAGCGACCAGCCGGTCACCCGGCGGTGCTCGCCCAGTCCCCGGCCGGGCGGCGGGGG
>NZ_QPFC01000568.1:0-5838 GCF_003427465.1 Nocardiopsis sp. TNDT3
CGCCTCCCCCGGGCCGCACCCGCGCCTGTTCGCCGCCGCGTTCCCCGGCAGCGTGTCCACCGCGCCCGGAACCTGGACCTTCGAGGCGCCCGACCTGGCCTCGGGGCTGGCCCGGGCCGGGTACCACACGGCCTGCGTGGGGGGCACGGGCTTCTTCAACCGGCGGTCGGCGGTGGGCTCGGTCATCCCGGACATGTTCGCCGAGAGCCACTGGGAGGAGTCCTTCGGCGTGACCGACCCCCGCTCCTTCGAGAACCAGGTGGCGTGCGCGGCCCGGATCGCCGGGGAGCGCCCCGCGGACCAGCCGCTGTTCCTGCTGCTCAACGTGTCGGCGCTGCACCAGCCCAACTGGTTCCACCTGCCCGGCGCCGTCCGGGAGGACGGCGACACCCGGGAGAGCCACGCCGCGGCCCTGGAGTACGTGGACCGGCACCTGCCGCCGCTGCTGGCCGCGATGTCGGCCCGCCGCCCCTGCTTCGCGATCGTGTGCTCCGACCACGGCACCGCCTACGGGGAGGACGGCTACACCGGCCACCGGATCGGCCACGAGACCGTGTGGACGGTCCCCTACGCCCACGCGTTCCTGCCCCGGGGACGCACCGCTCCCGCCGACGCACAGGAGGCGACCGCGTGACCACCACCCTGACCCCGCGCCCCGAACCGGTGCGCGCCGACTCCCCCTACCAGTCCTACGTCTACGCCTACCCGCACAAGAGCGCCTACCGGCCCTTCACCGAGCGCCCCGCGCTCGCCGACCTGTGGCGCGGCGAGGACGTCGGCGCGCTGTCGCTGTACGCGCACATCCCGTTCTGCGAGATGCGCTGCGGGTTCTGCAACCTGTTCACCCGCTCCACTCCCCCGGCCGAGCAGGTCACCGCCTACCTGGACGCGCTGGAGCGCCAGGCGGAGGCGGTGGCCGAGGCGCTGCCGGAGGGCGCCGCCTTCGCCCGGGCCGCCCTGGGCGGCGGCACCCCCACCTACCTGACCGCCGAGGAGCTCACCCGGGTCTACGACCTCACCGAGAGCGCCTTCGGGGTGGACCTGTCGGCGATCCCGGTGTCGGTGGAGACCTCTCCGGCCACGGCCACGCCCGACCGGCTGGCGGTGCTCGACGCGCGCGGCGCCACCCGGATCAGCATGGGCGTGCAGAGCTTCCTGGACGCCGAGGCGCACGCGGCCGGGCGTCCGCAGAAGCGCGCCGAGGTGGACCGGGCGCTGGCCGCGATCCGCGAGCACGCCTCGGCCGACCTCAACCTCGACCTCATCTACGGCATCGACCGCCAGGACGCCCGCACCTGGGCCTACTCCCTGGACACGGCGCTGGAGTGGGAGCCCGAGGAGGTCTACCTGTACCCGCTGTACGTGCGCCCGCTCACCGGGCTGGGCCGCCGCGCCCGCGCGTGGGACGACCACCGGCTGGGCCTGTACCGGCAGGGCCGCGACCACCTGCGCGAACGCGGCTACGAGCAGGTGTCCATGCGCATGTTCCGGCGGGCGGACGCCCCGAAGACGCAGGCCCCGGACCACTCCTGCCAGACCGACGGCATGGTGGGGCTGGGCTGCGGGGCGCGGTCCTACACCTCCGCCGCGCACTACTCCTTCGACTACGCCGTGGGCGTGGGGCAGGTGCGGTCGATCATCGCCGACTACACGAGCCGCCGCCAAGCGGACTTCGGACGGGCCGAGGTGGGGTTCCGCATGGACGAAGGCGAGCGGCGCCGCCGCCACCTGCTCCAGTCGCTGCTGCTCGCGGAGGGGATGGACACCGCCGCCTACGCCGACCGGTTCGGCTCCCGCCCCGAGGAGGACTTCGCCGCGACCCTGGCGGTGCTCGACGGGCGCGGCTGGCTGGAGCGGGACGGCGCGCCGGACCTGCTGCGGCTGACCCCGGAGGGGCTCGCGCACTCCGACGCGGTGGGGCCGATGTTCTTCTCCGCCGGGGTGGCGGCCCTGATGGCCGACTACGAGGCCCGGTGAGCGCGGTGACCCCTTCCTCCTCGTCCCCGGCCCGGGCCTCCGCGCTCCCGCCGCACCTGACCCTGCTCTACCGCGGCCCGCTGGCCAGCTGCGACTACGACTGCCCGTACTGCCCCTTCGCCAAGCGGCGCGACAACCCCGAGACGCTGCGCGCCGACCGCGCCGCGCTGGAGCGCTTCACCGGCTGGGTGTCCGCGCTGGAGGCGGAACACCCCGGCACCCGGATCTCGGTGCTGTTCACCCCGTGGGGCGAGGGGCTGGTGCGGTCCTGGTACCGGACCGCGATCATCCGTCTCAGCCACCTGCAGCACGTGGAACGGGTGGCCATCCAGACCAACCTGAGCGGCCGCCTGGGCTGGCTGGCCGACTGCGACACCGGCACCGCCGCGCTGTGGACCACCTACCACCCCGGTCAGGTGACCCATGAGCGCTTCCTGGCCAAGGCGCGCGAGCTGGACGGGATGGGGGTGCGGTTCAGCGTCGGCGTGGTCGGCGAACCGGAGCACCTCGAAGCGGCCCGGCGGATGCGCGCCGAACTGCCCGAGCGGGTGTACCTGTGGGTGAACGCCGCCGAGGGGCGCACCTACACCGACGCCGAGGCCGAGCTGTGGCAGGCCCTGGACCCCCACTTCCACTACAGCCGCAGCCCCCACCCCAGCCGGGGTCTGCCCTGCCGTACCGGTGACACTGTGCTGTCCGTGAACGGCGACGGCGACGTGCGCCGGTGCCACTTCGTGGACACGCCGATGGGCAACCTCTACGACGGCTCGTTCGCCGCCGGGCTCGGCCCCCGCGCGTGCCCGCTGACCAGCTGCGACTGCCACATCGGCTACGTCCACCTGGAGTCCCTGGACCTGTACGACGTGTTCCGGGGCGGGGTGGTGGAACGGGTCCCGGCGGCCTTCGGCTCCCTGCTCCCGCTCGTGTGAGACGGGTCAAAACCGCTTCGCAACGTCACCGGGAACAGACATAATGCCCACCATGGTCTTTCCCCGGGTTATCGCGACCGATCTCGACGGCACACTCCTGGACGCGGGGGGCCTGGTCTCCGAACGCAACCGGCTGGCGCTGGTCGCCGCCGCGGAGGCGGGCGTCAGGGTGGTGGTCTCCACCGCGCGACCGCCGCGGACCACGCAGCACATCGCCGAGCAGCTCCCCTGCGCCGCCGTGCTCTGCGGCAACGGCTCGCTGGCCCACGTGCCCGGCGACGAACCGCTGGTACGCGCCATCTCCCCGGAGACCGCCCGTTCGGTGGTCGAGAAGGTCAACGCGGAGCTGCCCGGGATCGGCTACGGCATCGAGACCGGCACCGACTTCTTCCACGACGCCGACTACCACCTGGAGCCGTGGCTGTCCGGCGAGTGGGTGCGCGAGGTGCTGGAGGACACCGAGACCCTGTTGAGGCGGGCCACCCCGATCACCAAGATGCTCGTGCGCTCCCGCGACATGCGGGTGGAGGAGCTGCACGAGACGGTCGCGGCGGCGGTCGGGTCGCTGGCGGAGGTGACCTTCTCGGGCAGCTACAGCCTGCTGGAGCTGAGCGCGCCGGGCGTGAACAAGGGCAGCACCCTCGCGATGGTCTGCGAGCGGTGGGGGGTGGCCGCCGAGGAGGTGGTGGCCTTCGGCGACATGCCCAACGACCTGGCCGCGCTGTCCTGGGCGGGCGGGGGTTACGCCATGGCCAGCGGGCACCCGGACCTGCTCGACCCGGCGCTGGGGCTGCGGGTGGCCCCGTCCGCCAACGAGGACGGTGTGGGCCGGGTGGTCGAGCAGCTCCTGGCAGAGCGCTGAAAAAACGCCTGGACCCCCGCCGGGTCCGCCTCCTAGGGTCGCCTCACACGTACCCGGAGGAGGGCCCGCCGTTGCCGCACCCCACCCAGATCGTCTCGTCCCTGGCCGACCCCGACCGCCTGGAGCTCTACGCCCGGGTGGTCGGCGCGGGAGCCGGCGGGCTGCCCGCCGAGGAGGTCCGCGCGCGGGGGCGCCGGGACATGTCCCGGCTCGTGGAAGCGGGGCTGGTGCGCGAGGAAGGCGACCGCCTGGTGTGCGTGCCGGAGGTGTTCTCCGCCGCCCTGGAGGAGCACCGGCCGGTGCGCCGGGACCCGGTGGACGCGCTGTTCCACGAGGGGCGGCTGAGCGCGCTGCCCGCCAGGCGCGAGCTGCGCGCGCGGGTGTTCGCGCGGATCACCGACCGGTTCTTCGCCCCCGGGGCGACCTACACCGAGAAGCAGGTGAACGCCGCCCTGCGGTCCTGCTGCGACGACCACTCGGCCATGCGCCGCCACCTCGTGGACGAGGGCTACCTGACCCGCGACGACGACGGCAGCGCGTACCGGGTCGTGGAGGCCTGAGCCGCCGCGGGTGAGGGGATGGGCGCGGGGCGGCTCAGCCCTCCACGCCGTCCACCTGCTCGTGGTAGGTGCGGCGGGTGCGCTCGGTGTGCTCGCTCATCAGCCGCAGCGCCGCGTCCGCGTCACGGCCCTCGATGACGTCGACGAGGGCGGAGTGCTCGTCCCAGGAGGCGGCGCCGCGGACGCGGGCGACCGGGGCGTAGTACCAGCGCACCCGCCGGTCGACCTGCGCGGCCAGCTCGGCGAGCACCCGGTTGCCCGAGGCCTCGGTGACGGTGCGGTGGAAGTCGGCGTTGGCCTGGACGACCGCGTCGGTGTCGGCGCGGTCGGTGGCCGCGCGCCCGGCGGCGACCAGGTCGCGCATCGTCCCGATCTGCTCGGTCGAGGCGTTCTGCGCGGCCAGGCGGGCCGACTCCGTCTCCAGCAGGGCGCGCACGGCCAGGAGCTGGTCGGCCTCGCTCTCGGTGGGCGTGTGCACGAACGCCCCGTACCCGGGCCGCAGGTCCACCCACCCCTCGTTGCTGAGCCGCTGCATCGCCTCGCGGACCGGCTGGCGCGAGACGCCGAGGGTCTGGGCCAGCTCGGTCTCCACCAGGTGCTGACCGGGTGAGAGCGACCGGTTGGTGATCAGGTCGAGGATGGCCTCGTACACGGCTTCACGCAGCGGCACGGGGCGCTGGACCCGTCCCGCGACGGCGTTCAACCCCTGTGGGGACATAGGGCGGCTCCATCCGGATGCGTGGGCTTTGTAGACAGTGTACAAAAGGCGGCGGCCACGTGTGCCCTCACGGCAGCTCCACGAGTTCGACGCGCCCCGTCCGGCGGCCGGGCGGCACGACCGCGAGGGCGTCGGCGACGGCGGCGGCGCGCAGGTCGGCCGAGCCGGTGCCGGGCAGTTCCACCGCCAGGTCGCGGCTGACGCGCACCGGCACCAGGCGGGTGTCGGTCGGGTGCGGCCGGGTCGGCCCGATGAGCCGGACCCGTCGGCCGAGGTGGGCGGGGTCGCGCCGGTCCGCGCGACCGGCGAGCACCGGGACGAGCAGGGTGAGCGCGGCGGCCAGCGCGGCGCCGGGGTTGCCCGGCAGTCCCACGACCACGGTTCCCGAGGGCAGCACGGCCAGCACCTGCGGGTGCCCCGGGCGGCAGGCCACCCCGTCGACGACCATCCGCGCGCCGAGCGCGGTGAGCACCGGGCGCAGGTGGTCGGCGGGCCCGGCCGAGGAGGAGCCGCAGACCGCGACGACCTCGGAGGGCCCGGACGCCTCCAGGGCGCGGGCCGTGTCCCGGCCCCGGTCGGCGACCGCCAGCGGGGGCAGGCAGCGCCCTCCGGCCCAGGCGACCAGGCCGGGGAGCAGCGGGCCGATCGCGTCGCGCACGGTGCCCGGGCGCGGTCTCCCCTCGCGCACGACCTCGTCCCCGGTGACCAGGACGCGCACCGCGGGGCGGACCACGGGCAGCGTGTCCAGGCCCAGGCTCGCGGCCAGCCCCAGGAGGGCGGGGGTGACGGGGC
>NZ_QPFC01000569.1:0-4954 GCF_003427465.1 Nocardiopsis sp. TNDT3
CTCCAGGGGCGGGCCGTGGCACCCCGGGCGCCGCTGCGGGACAATGGCGGAACCCCGCCGGGGGAGCGCGGGGCCCGTGAGCCGCACGTCCGCCCGGTGGCGGCCGGTCGCCTCCACGGGCGGTCGGCACGGGGTTCCCGCCGCGTCGCGGGAGGTCCGGCGCCTCGCCGGGCGGAAGAGGAGGAGGTCAGGATGTGGCGCTGTTCACGTGCTTCCGATCATGGTTTACTTCCCAGTAACTTCGTTGCCGCAGCCGGTACCCGTGTTCGTGGGGTGCCCGCCCACCCCGCGAGGTGAAGTGTGCACTACCTCAAGGCGCGGGGCGCGCCGTGTCGACCGGGACAGCGCCCTCCACGAGACTGTTGCAGCCTCGCCGGGGTGTCCACGGGGTGAGAACACGCAGACGGGAAAGCGGGGGGCGCATGCACAGGCTCACCAACCAGGTAAGGCCTTACGCCTGGGGAGCGCGCACGGCCATCCCGCGGCTGCTGGGCGCCGAACCCGACGGCACGCCCCAGGCCGAACTGTGGCTGGGGGCCCACCACGGCGCGCCCAGCACGGCGCACTGCGAGGACGGTCCGCGCCCCCTGCCCGGCCTCATCGCCGACAACCCCGACCGCGTCCTGGGGCGGCGCACCGCCGAGCGCTTCGGCGGGCGGCTGCCCTTCCTCCTCAAGGTCCTGGCCGCCGAGGCGCCCCTGTCCCTCCAGGTCCACCCCGACGCCGTCCGCGCCCGCGCCGGGTTCGAGGCCGAGGAACGCGCGGGCATCCCCCTGGACGCCCCCCACCGCAACTACCGCGACCCCCACCACAAGCCCGAACTCCTCCTCGCCCTGGAGCCCTTCGAGGCGCTGTGCGGCTTCCGCGAACCCGCCGCCGCCCGCGCCGACCTGCGCGGACTCACCTGCGAACTGGCCGTGGCGCTGCGCGGCGACCTCGCCCTGACCGACGCCGGAACCGCGCTGCGCGGCGCCCTCACCCGCCTGCTCACCCTCACCGAGGGCGAGCGCGCCCGGCTGCTGGACGACTTCGTGCGCGAGTGGTCGGACTCCGGCCCGCGCGGATCCCACGGCGCCATCGTCGCCGACCTGGCCGAGCGCTACCCGGGCGACCCCGGCGCGGTGGCCGCCCTGCTGCTCAACCGGGTCACGCTCTGGCCGGGCCAGGCCCTGTTCCTGCCCGCGGGGAACATGCACGCCTACCTCCAGGGCACCGCGGTCGAGGTGATGGCCAGCTCCGACAACGTGCTGCGCGCCGGGCTGACCGGCAAGCACGTGGACGCGCCCGAACTGCTGGACGTGGTGGACTTCTCGGTGCTGCCCATCCCCTACGCCAGACCCGGGGTCTGCGAGGGGCGCCGGGAGTTCCGCACGGCCGCCCCGGAGTTCGCGCTGCACGAGATCGGCCCCGGCCGCATCACGGCCCACCTGCCGGGGGAGGGGCCGACCGTGCTGCTCGCCCTGCACGGGCAGGTGGAGTTGGTCGCCGAGGTCGGTCAGGGGATGACCCTCCAGCGCGGTGAGTCGGTTTTCGTGCAGGCCGGCAGCGGGCCGATTAAGGTCGAGGGCCACGGCCACGTCATCGCCGCCACCGTCGGCGATATCTGAGACCTGGGCCTGCGGACCCGAGGCCGTACACCCGAGATCCCACAGCCGAGACCGGGCGTCCGAGACCCCGCACCAGAGATCCAAGACCCGAGACCTCACACCCCGGACTCCACAGCGGAGATCCGGAACCCGAGGTTCCACGCCCGAGGCCCGGGATCCGCGGCCCGAGACCCGACTCCCCGGACCTGAGACCCCAAGCCCGAGTTTCTCGACCCCAGACCCCGGACCCGGGTTCCCACACCTGGGTTTCGAGACCCGAGGCTCCGGGCCTGAGAACCGAGGCCCTGATTCCCAGACCCCGGATTCCAGACCCCAGGTTCCAGAGCCCATTCCCCAGCCTCCAGACCTCAGGCTCCAGGTCCCAGCCTCCAGATCTCACATTCCAGGGCCCGGACTCCGGAACTCGGGCCGGAGACCGCGTCAGGGCAGCGCGAGCGCGCCACAGAGCACCCGGGCGGGGCGTCCGTTTTGCTCCAGGAGGTTCCCGTGCACCGATAGCCTGGGCCCCTCTGTTCACTGTGACCACACGAGGGGTACCACCATGGCGCTTGAGCGTCCCGAGATCGACTTCATCGAGGGCCCGCCGCCCGCCGAGCTGGAGGTCACCGACATCCAGGTCGGTGAAGGCGCCCAGGCGGGCCACGGCAGCACCGTCCAGGTCCACTACGTGGGCGTCGCCTTCTCCAGCGGCGAGGAGTTCGACGCGAGCTGGAACCGCGGCACCCCGCTGAGCTTCCGCCTCGGCGCGCGCCAGGTCATCGCGGGCTGGGACCAGGGCGTCCTGGGCATGCGCGTGGGCGGCCGCCGCAAGCTGGTCATCCCGCCGCACCTGGCCTACGGCGAGCGCGGCGCCCCCGGCGCCATCGCGCCGAACGAGACCCTGATCTTCGTCTGCGACCTGGTCGGCGTCAGCTAGGGCCGTCGCGCCCGCGTCTGCTGTGACGCCCGGGCCCGCCGGGACTCCCTGCGTCTGCCGGGGCTCCCAGCACCCGCCGGGGATGATCCTGCTCCCAGCGCCGCCCTCGGCGCTGACGGTGGTGCCAGGAGCAAGGTCACGGCGGGCCGGAGCCCCCGTGCACCGCACCGGACGCCCCCGCGGCGACCGGTCGGGACACGCGCCCGCGCCGGTCAGGGGCACATACCCGCTCCGGCCGGGGCGGACGTGCCCGCTCCGGGCACACGCGTGCGGAAGGGACCCGTGCCGCGCTCCCACGTGCGGCACGGGCCCCTCGTCCCGCCGCTAGCCCAGGGTTGCGCCCACCTTGACGTGGCCCTTGAGCAGGTCGCGGGCGATCGTGCGGCGCTGGATCTCGTCCGTGCCCTCGAAGATGCGCAGCAGCCGCACGTCGCGGTAGAAGCGCTCGATGGGCAACTCACGGGTGTAGCCCATGCCGCCGTGGATCTGCATCACGCGGTCGACGATCTCGTTGGCCTTCACACCGCCGAAGAGCTTGGCGATGGACTGGGCGTGCCGCGAGTCCCGGCCCACCGACACCTGCCACGCGGCGTGCAGCACCAGCAGGCGCAGCGCCTCGATCTCGGTCTGGGAGTCGGCGATCATCCACTGGATGGCCTGCCGGTCGGCGATGGGCGCCCCGAAGGTCTCGCGGGTGCGCGAGTACTCGATCGCCATGTCCAGCAGGCGCTCGCAGCCGCCGAGCGCGCGGGCGGGCAGCAGGTAGCGGCCCTTGCCGATCCACTTCATGGCCAGCTCGAAGCCGCGGCCCTCCTCGCCCAGGATGTTCTCGTGCGGCACGCGCACGTCCTGGAAGACCAGGGAGGCCGGGCGGCGCTCGCCCATGGTGTCGATGGGCTCGGAGGTCCAGCCCGCCTCGCGGTCGACCAGGAAGCAGGTCACGCCCCCGTCGGCGCCCCTGTCCGGGTCGGTGACCGCGAAGACCATGGCGAAGTCGGCCTCGTTGCCGCCGGTGATGAAGGTCTTCTCGCCGTTGACCACCCACGTGTCGCCGTCGCGGACCGCGCGCGTGCGGATGGCCTTGGCGTCGGAGCCCGCGCCGGGCTCGGTGATGGCGAAGCAGGAGCGGCGCTCACCGGCGATGGTGGGCAGCAGGTAGCGCTCCTTCTGCTCCTCGTTGGCGTGGTAGAGGATGTTGTCGGCCTCGCCGCCGAACTTGAAGGTCAGGAAGGTCCTGCCCAGCTCGATCTCGATGATCGCGGCGGTGACCGGGTCCAGGCCCATGCCGCCGTACTCCACCGGGGTCTCCACGCCCCAGAAGTCGGACTTGCGGGCCAGCTCGCGTAGCCGGGTGCGCTCCTCGGCGTTGAGGCCGGGCGGCTGCCCCTGGCGCTCGCGGCGCAGCACGTCGTTCTCCAGCGGCATCAGCTCCCGCTCCACGAAGGTCCGCACCCAGTCGCGGACGGCGCGCTGCTCATCGCTCAGTGAGAAATCGATCACGGCCTGTCTCCCCAGTAACCTAACGGCGTTCGGTTTGAGGGTACGGTCTCGCCCGGGGTGCGTGCAAGAGGTGCGGCGGAACGGGAGGAGACGGGTGCGTGGCCCGGTTCCGGCAGACGCCAGCACCGGGTCGCGCGGGGCCGGAGGCGGGCTCCCGGGTGCGCGGACACCGCCGAGGGGCCGCACACGGTGAGCCGACGTGCGATGATCGGGCCGGACGCCGGAGGGTCCGGTTCGTCCGCCGCAGTGGAGAAGGGGACCCCTCCGTGGCCCGACCCAAGACGCCGATCCTGAGCCGTCCGGGCATCCGCCGCGCGGCTCTCGCGCTCATCGACCGCGACGGGCTGGACGGCCTGTCCATGCGCAAGCTCGCCCAGGAGCTCGACGTGCAGGCGGCCTCCCTCTACAGCCACTACCGCACCAAGGAGGAGCTGCTCACCGAGGTGGCGGACGAGGTCACCTCGCGCATCGACGTCTCGGGGTTCGAGGGCGGGGACTGGCGCCGGGGCCTCACCGTCTGGGCGCGCTCCTACCGCGACGCCCTCGCCGAGCACCCCCACCTGCTGCCGGTGGTCTCCTCCGGGCCCGGGCGCCGCGAGGAGGCGCTGCGCCGCGCCGACGCGGTGCACGGCGGCCTGGTGGGCGCCGGATGGCCGCCCCGCTACGCCACGATGATCGGCGCCTCCACCAAGTACCTGGTCGTGGGGGCCGCCACCAACTCCTTCGCGCGCGGGTTCGACGACGACGTGCGCGTCTACCGGGACCGCTACCCGAACCTGTCCCAGGCCCACCGGCTGCCCGAGCACGCCGCCGAGATCGACGACGCGAGCTTCGAACTCGCGCTCTCGGCCTTCCTGGACGGTTTGACCGGCGTCTTCGACAGGGTCGGGAACCGGGACTGAGCGCGAGGGGCCCGGGGGCGGTCGCCACC
>NZ_QPFC01000570.1:0-4451 GCF_003427465.1 Nocardiopsis sp. TNDT3
CCCCCCCCGCCGGTCGGCTCAACCGGTGCCGTGCACGATGCGCTCGGCCATCTCCTCCCTGGGCTGGATCTCGCCCGAGAGGATCTGCTCGGCGTAGTGGCAGGCCACCCTGTGGGTGCCGCCCCCGGCGGCGTTCCCGACCGGGCGCAGTTCGGGCCGCTCGGTGTCGCACCGCTCCTTCTGCCGCCACGGGCAGCGGGTGTGGAAGCGGCAGCCCTCGGGCGGGTCGGCGGGCGAGGGCAGGTCTCCCGCCAGCAGGATGCGCTCGCGGCTGTCCTCCACCTCCGGGTCGGGGACCGGCACCGCCGACATGAGGGAGCGCGTGTACGGGTGCATCGGCGTCTCGTACAGGTCGTCGCTGGAGGCCTCCTCCACCAAGCCGCCCAGGTACATCACCCCGACCACGTCACTGACGTGGCGGACCACGGCCAGGTCGTGCGCGATGACCAGGTAGGTCAGCCCCAGTTCCTCCTGGAGGCTCTCCAACAGGTTGAGCACCTGGGCCTGGATCGACACGTCCAGCGCCGACACCGGCTCGTCGCAGATGATGAGGTCGGGCTCCAGCACCAGCGCGCGGGCGATGCCGATGCGCTGGCGCTGGCCGCCGGAGAACTCGTGCGGGTAGCGGGTGAGCGCCTTGGCCGACAGGCCCACCCTCTCCAGGGCGTCGACCACGCGCCTGCGCTGGTCCTCCAGGACCAGGGCGCGGCGCTCCCTGCCGCCGGAGGGCCCCTCCCCCGGCGCGGGGCCGCCGATCCCGTGGGTCTGCAAGCCCTCCAGCAGGATGGAACCGATGTTCTGCCGGGGGTTGAGGCTGCCCAGCGGGTCCTGGAAGACCATCTGGAGGTTCTTGCGCTGACGGCGCATCGACTCCTCGTCCAGACCGGCCAGGTCCTGCCCGCCGAAGAGCACCTCGCCCTCGGTGACGTCCACCAGGCGCAGCACCGCGCGGCCCAGGGTGGTCTTGCCGCAGCCGGACTCGCCCACCAGGCCGTAGGTCTGGCCGCTCTCGATCTCCAGGCTGACGCCGTCGACCGCGCGCACGTGGCCGATGGTGCGGTCGAAGAACACCCCCTTCCTGATGGGGAAGTGCACCTTGAGGTCGTTGATCCGCAGCAGGCTCATCCCCGCTCCTCCTCGTCGTCGCCGTCCGGACCGTCCGAGCCGTCCAGCGTGGGCCGGTCGGTCACGTCCGCGTCCCGGATCGGGTTCACGCACCGGTGCACGTGTGCGGCAGCCGGGCCCTCCCCGGAGCGGCCGCCCTCCTCCACGCCCGCCGCGGCGCCCACCGCCACGAGCTCCGGCGGCCCCTGGAGGCACTCCATCGTGTAGTGGTCGCAGCGGGGCGCGAACGCGCACCCCTGCGCCCAGGCGATGTTGTCGTTGACCGACCCCCGGATGGGGGTGAGCCGTTCGCCGCGCGGGGCGTCCAGCCGGGGGATGGAGCCCAGCAGGCCGACCGTGTAGGGGTGGGTGGGGTCGGCGAACAGCGGCGCGCGCGGCGCCGTCTCCACCGCCCGCCCCGCGTACAGGACGTTGATGTCGTCGCACAGCCCGGCGACCACGCCCAGGTCGTGCGTGATCATCAGCAGGGCGGTGCCCTCCTCGGTGACCAGGTCCCGGAGCAGCTCCAGGATCTGCGCCTGGATGGTGACGTCCAGGGCGGTGGTGGGCTCGTCGGCGATCATCACGCGGGGGCGGCAGGCCACCGCCATGGCGATGAGCGCGCGCTGGCGCATGCCGCCCGACAGCTGGTGCGGGTACTCGCGCAGCCGCCGCCCGGGGTCGGGGATGCCCACCCGGTCCAGCAGGTCGGCGGCCTCCTTGTCGGCGGCCGAACCGCGCATCCCCCGGTGGCGGCGCAGGATCTCGGTGACCTGGCGGCCGATGGGCACCACGGGGTTGAGGGAGCTGAGCGGGTCCTGGAAGATCATCGCCAGCTGGGAACCGCGCAGGTCGCGCATCCGTCTCTGCGGCAGCTTCAACAGGTCGACGGGGCCGTCTGGCAGCCGCATGACGGCGCTGCCGCCGACCCGCACCCCCCGGTCGGGGAGCAGGCCCATGAGGGCGAGCGAGGTGACGCTCTTGCCGCAGCCGGACTCGCCGACCAGGCCGGTCACCCGGCCCTCCTCCAGGGTGAAGGACACCCCGTCCACGGCCCGCACCTCGTCGGAGCCGCGTCCGCCGAACACCACGGACAGCTCGTCCACCGCCAGCAGCGGCGTGCTGGAACTCATGTCACTTCCTCAGCTTGGGGTCGAGCGCCTCCCGCATCGCCTCACCCAGCAGGGTGAAGCCCAGGGCGGTGACGATGATGGCCAGCGCCGGGTACACGGCCAGCTGCGGCGCGCTGGACAGGAACCGCTGGGCGTCGGCGAGCATGGTCCCCCATTCGGGGAAGGCCGGGTCCGGGTTGCCCAGACCCAGGTAGGACAGGGCCGCCGCGTCGATGATGGCGGTGGCCAGGGTGAGCGTGGACTGCACGATCACCGGGCCGAGCGAGTTCGGCAGGATGTGCACGAGGGCGATCTTGTGTTTGCGCACGCCCAGCGCGCGGGCGGCCAGCACGTAGTCGCGGTTGCCCTGGGAGAGCATCGCGCCGCGCAGGAGGCGGGCGAAGATGGGGATCTGCGCCACGCCGACCGCGAACATCACCGTGGTCAGGCTGGGGCCGACCAGGGCGGCGATGGTGACCGCAAGCAGCAGGGTGGGCAGCGCCAGCATCATGTCGATGACGCGCATGACGGCGTTGTCCACCTGGCGCCCCCAGCGGCCGCCGAGGACCGCGGCGGCCCCGGCCGCGCCGCCGAGCAGCGCGCCGACGCCGAGGCCGACCAGGGTGGCGACCACGCCGACCAGGAGGGTCTGGCGGGCGCCGATCACCATGCGGGAGAACTGGTCGCGGCCGAGGTTGTCCAGGCCCAGCCAGTTCTCGGCGCGCGGGCCGACGAACACGTTGCGGTTGGGGAAGACCTCGTCGCCCCAGCTCTGCGAGACGGGGTCGTAGGGCGCGATGAGCGGCGAGAACAGCGCCACGACGAGGAACACCACGACGATCACGGCGCCGGTGATGGCCATGGGGCTGCGGCGCATGCGCTCGAAGGCGGTGCGCCAGATGCCCGCGCCGTGTTCGCCCTCCTCGCGCTGGCCCATGAGTTCGGCCAGCCGGTCCACCCTGGCCGCCTTGCGTCCCAGGAGGGGCGTGCGCTGGGCCGCGGTGCCCTCGGGCTCCGGGGCGCCCGCGGGTTCGGACCGGTTGTGGGGGCTCGGTGTCGTCGGCATCACTGGGCCCGCACTCTCGGGTCGAGGAGGCTGTAGGAGATGTCCACCAACAGGTTGATGAACACGTACATGGTCGCGATGAGCAGGATGAACCCGGTCAGGACCGGGTAGTCGCGCCCCTGCGTGGCCGCGTAGACGAACGAGCCGATGCCGGGGAAGGCGAAGACGCTCTCGGTGAGCACCGCCCCGGCGAACAGGCTTCCGGTGAGCAGTCCGACGGAGGTGACCACGGGGAGCATGGCGTTGCGCATCACGTGGCGGGTGCGCACGGTGTTGCGGTGCAACCCCTTGGCGTTGGCGGTGCGCACGTAGTCCTCGCCGACCACCTCCAGCACGCTGGCGCGGGTCATCCGGACGATCACGGCGAGCGGGATCGAGGCCAGCGCGATCCCGGGCAGCACGAGGTGGAGCAGGGCGTCCCACACCACGTCGAGTTCCCCGGTCCGCAGGCCGTCGAGGACGACGAACCCGCTGAGGTCGGTGCGGATCAGGCCCGGGGAGAGCCGGAAGGCGGAGGGGAACATCCCGAGCCGCTCGGCGAAGACCACCTTCAGGATGAAGGCGAGGAAGAACACCGGCGTGCAGATGCCCAGGAGGGATCCGCCCACGGCCGCGAAGTCCAGCACGGAGCCGCGCCTGCGCGCGGCGAGGTAGCCGAGGGGGACGCCGATGACGACCGCGATCAGCATCGCGGTGACCGACAGTTCGAACGTGGCCGGGAAGCGGGTGAGGAACTCCTCGGTGACCGGCCGTCCGGTGGAGAGCGAGGTCCCGAGGTCGCCCTGGAGGATACGGCGCAGGAAGGCCAGGTACTGAACCGTGATCGGTTCGTCCAGGCCGAGGGAACGACGCAGCGCGGCGCGCTGTTCGGCCGTCGCGTCGTCGGGGAGGAGGGCGTACTCCGGTCCGCCCGGCAGCCGTTGCAGCCAGACGAACAGCAGGATCGACAGGCCGCCCAGTGTCGGGATCAGCTGGAGGAGACGCCTGACGATGAATCGCAGCACCTTCGCCGCCTTTCGCCAGTGGTGGGAACGATGGACGCGAAGCGTCCCCCGCCGGGTCGCGGCGGGAGTTCGAGCGGGTGGTTGGGACAGGGGCCCGGGCGGCGCGCGTGCGGCGCGCCCCGCCGGGCGGTGCCGCGGCGCGGGGCGCGCGGGCCCGGTCGGGCC
>NZ_QPFC01000571.1:0-5513 GCF_003427465.1 Nocardiopsis sp. TNDT3
GGCGCCTTCCCGCGGTCCCGCCGTGGGGAGGCGCCTCAGGGCAGGTCGGCCGTCCCGGCGAGGATGGGCTGGTCCACCAGGCGCGAGAGCACGAGCGTGCTCTTGGTCCGCACCACGAACGGCTCGGCGCCCAGCCGCTCGATGACCTCCTCCAGGTGGTGGGTGTCACGGGCGCGGACCTGCACGATGGCGTCCGCCTCACCGGTGACCGTGCACGCGGAGGTGATCTCGGCGTAGCCCGCGAGCCCCGTCCGGATCTCGCCCGGCGACGTGCGGGCCCGGCAGTACAGCTCGATGAAGGCCTCGGTGGTCCACCCCACGGCCTGGGGCTCCACCACCACGGTGAACCCGCGCACCGCGCCGGACTCCACCAGCCGGTCCACGCGGCGCTTGACCGCGGAGGGGCTCAGCCCGACCCGCTGGCCGATCTCGGCGAAGCTCATCCGCGCGTCCGCGCCGAGTATCGCGATGATCCGCTCATCGACACGATCCAGCCGCATTGCGCTTCGTCCCCGTCTGTCCACGTCTGATTGAGGCAGGGCACATGCTACCGGGGTGTGTCGCCCCGGGCTTCGTGTCGCATCCGTTGGTCACTCTCCGAAGTGATAAAAATTCATAGAGTAACCATCTCTGTGAGGGAGTGGACGAGTGCGAGCACGAACCCGGGCCGGCGTCTCGGCCGTGGCGGTCCTGGCCTCCCTGGTCGCGGCGGTCCCCGCCCAGGCCGGCCAGACCACCCGCATCGACCAGGGCGGCCTCGACTGGGCACCCTGCGAGGACATCCAGCCCGTCGCGGACGAGAACCTGGAGTGCGCCACCCTCACCGTCCCCCTCGCCCGCACCGCCGACGGCGAGCGGCTCGTCGGCCGGGACGACACCGTCGAACTCGCGCTCTCGCGGGTCCCCGCCAGCGGCGAGGCCCGCCACACCCTGCTGGTCAACCCCGGGGGGCCCGGCAGCGCCGGACGCCAGTGGGCCTCCTACACCTACTGGCGCATGCCCGCGGAACTGCGCGAGACCCACGACGTCGTCTCCTTCGACCCGCGCGGCGTGGGCGCCTCCACCCCGTCCATCGCCTGCGACCCCGGCCACTTCACCCCCGTGCGCCCCGACGCCGTGCCCGCCGACGCCGCCGCCGAGGAGGCGCTGCGCGCCGACGCCCGGGCCTACGCCGAGGCCTGCGCGGACAACACCGGTCCCCTGCTCGACCACACCCGCACCGTGGACACCGCCCACGACATGGACGCCATCCGGGCCGCCCTGGGCCGCGAGCGGATCGACTACCTCGGCTACTCCTACGGCAGCTACCTGGGCACCGTCTACTCCGCGCTCTACCCCGACCGCGTCCGCTCCCTGGTCCTGGACAGCGTGGTCGACCCCGACAAGCCCTGGTACGAGAGCAACCTCGCCCAGAACCGCGCGCTGGACCGCGCGGCGAACGCATTCTTCGCCTGGACCGCCCGCCACCACGACGTCTACGGGCTCGGCACGACCGGGGAACAGGTCGCCGGGGCCTACTACGCGCTGCGCTCGGAACTGGCGGACGAACCCGCCGAGGGCACCGTCGGCCCCACCGAGCTGGAGGGCACGGCCATGGTGGTCGCCTACAGCAGCGCCTACTGGACCCAGGTCGCCGACGCGCTCTCGGCCCGGATCACCGAGTCCGACGGCGCACCCCTGCTCGCCCTGTACGAGGCCTACGGCGAGAACGCCGGGTCCGACCGCGGTTACGGCGGCTACCTCGCCGTCCAGTGCACCGACTCCCACTGGCCCCGGGACTGGTCCACCTGGAGTGCCGACGCCGAGAAGTCCCACGCCGAGGCGCCCTTCATGAGCTGGAACAACACCTGGTACAACGCTCCGTGCGCGTCCTGGAGCGCCGGATCCGGCGACTGGTTCCAGGTCGGCGACGGCCCCGGCGAGCACCCCGCCTACGAGGGCGACGTGCTCCTGGTCCACGCCACCGAGGACGGCGCCACCCCGGTCGAGGGCGCCTTCGCCCTGCGCGAGCGCCTGCCCGCCTCCGCCCTGGTGATCGAGGAGGGCGGCCACACCCACGGCGTCTCCCTCACCGGCAACGAATGCGTGGACGAGATCGTCACCGCCTACCTCCGGGACGGGGAGCTGCCCGCGCGCGCCGGGGGAGAGGGGCCCGACGTCACCTGTGAGGGACGTCCCGAACCCCAGCCGCGTACCGCCCAGAACGCACCTGGGACGATGGTGGAGCGCCCCGCGCCGCTACCCGGGCACCACGTGGGCGCGATCGTGGAGTCCGAGACGCGGGAGTAACGGGTCGAATAGGCTGGAACCGGCGCGAAAAGGCTTGGTTGGTCGTCCCCCGGCGCTCGCAGGAGGGCACTGGGAAGATGGGGGAGATGCGATGCTGCGGACCTCGCCGGTACGGATCCTCGGAGAACGCGACCGGGAGGCCGTTCGCGCGCTCCTGGACGCCGACCCCGTGGGCAACGTCTTCGTCGCCTCCCGCCTGATGGCCACCGGCCTCTCCGGCGGCGCCGAGGTGTGGGGGCACACGGAGAGGGGTCGCCTGACCGCCCTGTGCTACTCGGGGGCCAACCTCGTCCCCGTCAACGCCGGACCGGCCGCGATCCGCAGCTTCGCCGACCACGCCCGGTGGAGGGGCCGCCGCTGCTCCTCGATCGTCGGGCCCGTCGAGGCGGTCAGCGACTTCTGGCAGCAGGTCACCCCGGCGTGGGGGCCCGCTCGCGTCATCCGGGCCAGCCAGCCCGTCCTGGAGATCAGCGGCCCGCCCTCGGTGCCCGCCGACCCCCTGGTGCGCCGAGTCCAGCTGTCCGAACTCAACACCCTCGTGCCCGCCTGCGTGGCCATGTTCACCGAGGAGGTCGGCGTCCCGCCGGACTCCGGCGACGGCGGCGCGCTCTACCGGGCCCGGGTGGCCGAACTGGTGCGCACCGGCCGGGCCTTCGCCCGCATCGAGGACGGGCGCGTGGTGTTCAAGGCCGAGATCGGCGCGGTCACCCGGCACGCCTGCCAGGTCCAGGGCGTGTGGGTACACCCGGACCTGCGCGGCCAGGGCCACTCCACGGCGGGGATGGCCGCCGTGGTCGAGTACGCGCTCGCCGAGATCGCGCCCCGCGTCACCCTCTACGTCAACGACTTCAACACCCCGGCCCGCGCCGCCTACCAGAGGGTGGGCTTCCGCCAGGTCGGCGAGGTCATGTCGGTGCTGTTCTGAGCGCACCGCGCCTGGGGCGGCCGACGGGGTTCTGACGGACCCGCGTCAGATCCGCCCCCGCGCCGCCGACGGGGGGCCGCGGCCGGTTAGCCTGGTCCCAGGTCCGTGGCGCCCCGCGCCCTCTGCCACCCACGAGAGAGCGCCATGCAGCACAACCCGACCGGCCGCGCACGCCTGGGCCTGGCCCTCCTCCTCGGCCTGCTCGCCGTCCTGGGCCCCCTCAACATCGACATGTACCTGCCGGCCTTCCCCGACATCGCCGCGGACCTGGGGGCCGGCGCCTCCCACGTGCAGTTGAGCCTGACCACCTGCCTGGTCGGCCTCGCCGTGGGCCAAGTGGTGGTCGGCCCGATCAGCGACGCCCGTGGGCGCCGCGGCCCGCTCCTCACCTGCCTGGTCCTGTTCGTCCTGGCGTCGCTGCTGTGCGCCCTGGCCCCGAACATCGCCGTGCTGGTGCTGGCCCGCTTCCTCCAGGGGTTCACCGCCTCGGCCGGGGTCGTGCTCTCGCGCGCGGTCGTGCGCGACGTGTTCGACGGCACCGAACTGACCAGGTTCTTCGCCCTGCTGATGGTGATCAACGCGGTCGCGCCCCTGATGGCGCCGATCGCGGGCGGCGCCATCCTGTGGCCGTCCTTCGCGGGCTGGGAGGCCGTCTTCCTGGCCCTGGCGCTGCTGGGCGCGGTGATCGTCGCGGTCGTGGCGCTGCGGCTGGAGGAGACCCTGCCGGTGGAGCGGCGCATCCCCGGCACGGTGGGCGGCACCCTGCGGACGGTGGGGGAGCTGCTGAGGGACCGCGCCTTCCTCGGCTACGCGCTGGTGGTCGGCCTCGTGCACGGCGGCAGCTTCGCCTACGTCGCCGGGACGCCGTTCGTCTACCAGGACCTGTACGGGGTGTCGCCGCAGGTCTTCGGCGTGCTGTTCGGGATCAACGGCGCGGCCATCATCGCCGGGAGCTGGGCGGTGGGCCGGTTCAGCGCCCGCTTCGGCGAACGGGTCCTCCTGGTGTGCGCGGTCTCCGCCGCGGTGGCGGCGACCGGGGTGCTGTTCGCGGCGACGCTCGCGCACGGTCCGCTGGTGACCCTCGTCGCGCCGATCTTCGTCTACATGACGTGCATGGGGATGATCCTCACCAGCTCCTTCGCCCTGGCCATGCGCGGCCAGGAGCGGCGTGCGGGCAGCGCCAGCGCCGTGCTGGGCGCGCTGCCCCCGCTGCTCGGCGCGGCGGTGGCGCCGCTGGTGGGACTGGACGAGAGCACCGCCGTGCCGATGGGCGCCGTCCTGTTCACGACCTCCCTCCTGGGCCTGGGCGTCCTGCTGGCCCTGACCTCGCCGCGCGTGCGCGGGCGCGTGGCCGATCCGGCCCCGTGACCCGCTCCGCGTGTTCAGCCGGTGAGCGCCGCCGGGCCCATGAGGAAATCGGGGTCCAGCTGGGCGGCCAGGTCCGCGCCCTTGGCCTCGTCGCCCCAGGCGCGCGCGTTGCGCAGGTGGAACTCGGCCGACTGCCGGGTGAAGCGCTCCCAGTCCTTGGGCGCGGCGTCGGCCATGTCCCGCATCAGGGCCAGGGTCTTGACGTTGTCCTCCTCCAGGTCCGCCAGCTCCGGGTGGCGGCCCTTCTCCATCGAGCGCACGAACCCCGAGTGCGTCATCCACCCCGCCAGAGCGTCGCCCACGTGCTCGCGCAGGAACTCCACGTCCGCCTCGTCCTGCACCTTGTTGCCGATCACCCGGATGGCGACCTCGTGGTCGCGGGCGTACCCGGCGTACTGCCGGTACACGCCCACACCGCGCACGGTGGGCTCGGCGACCAGGAAGGTCATGTCGAAGCGGGTGAACATCCCCGAGGCGAAGGAGTCGGCGCCCGCGGTCATGTCCACGACCACGTACTCCCCGGGCCCGTCCACCAGGTGGTTGAGGTACATCTCGGCCGCGCCCACCTTGGAGTGGTAGCAGGACACGCCCAGGTCCGACTCGGCGAACGGGCCGGTGACCATGAGCGTGGCGCCCCGGACCGGCGCCCCGAAGCGGGCGTGCAGCGGGTTGTCCCCGGTCACCGTCAACAGGCGCGATCCGCGGCCCGGCGGCGTGGTCTTGATCATCTCCCGTGCCGAGGAGATGCGCGGGTTGTCCCCGCGCAGCAGCTCCTTGATCTCGTCCAGGTGCGCGCCCAGGGGCGCGAGCGCGGCCAGGTCCTCCTCGGACGCCCCCAGCGCGGCGCCCAGGTTCTGGTTGATGTCGGCGTCGACGGCCACCACGGGCACGCGCTGGGCGGCCAGGTAGCGGGTGAACAGCGCGGAGAGGG
>NZ_QPFC01000056.1:0-4871 GCF_003427465.1 Nocardiopsis sp. TNDT3
CGCCCACCCCGCTCCCGCACGCGTCCACCGGGATCACCGCGCCCTCTTGGGCCAGGACCGCCCGGCAGTCTCGACCACGCCCCCGCCCGCCAGCACGAGGGGGAGCCCCGGGCCGGCGCGTCATCGTGCACGGCCCGGTACCTGGGCTCGGCCTCGGTGTTCACCGACCGGGTCACCCGCGCAGGATCGGGTAGGACCGGCGAGGCGGCCGACACCGGCCCCGGGGACGGCACCGGTCGCGCGGACTGAGCGCGCGGCGGGTGCCGACCACGGGGGAGGCGGCGGTCCCATGGCCGACACCGGCCGCACGGGAACCACCCACAGCGACGAAGGAACACGAGGATTCGATGAGCGTTGACCTGCACCACACCGAGAGCGGACCGGCCGACGCGCCGCCCCTGCTGCTCGGCGGCTCCCTGGGCACCACCACGCGGATGTGGGACCCGCAGGTGGAGGCCCTCTCGACCGTCTTCCGGGTGATCCGCTTCGACCACCGCGGACACGGTGACTCACCCGTTCCCGAGGGGCCCTACAGCATGGCCGACCTGGGCGGCGACGTCATCGCGCTGATGGACCGGCTGGGCATCGAACGCGCCCACTACGCGGGGCTGTCCATCGGCGGCATGGTCGGCCAGTGGCTGGCCGTCCACCACCCCGGACGCATCGACCGTCTGGCCCTGCTGGCCACCTCCCCCCACATGGGCCCGGCCCGGAACTGGCGGGACCGCGCCGCGCTGGTGCGCGCCGAGGGCACCGGGGCCGTGGCGGACTCGGTGGTGGAGCGCTGGTTCACCCCGGCCTTCGCCGAGGACCGCCCGGCCGAGGTCGCCGTGCTGCGGGACCAGGTCGCCGCCACCGCGCCGGAGGGGTACGCGGGCTGCTGCGAGGCCATCGAGACCCACGACGTGCGTGAGGACCTGCACCGGATCAGCGCGCCCACGCTGGTCGTCGCCGGGGCCGACGACCCCTCCACGCCGCCCGCCGGGAACGCCGAGCTGATCGCCGAGCGCGTCCCCGGCGCGCGCCTGGTGGTCCTGGAGGAGGCCGCGCACCTGCTGTCCTGGCAGCGCAGCGCCGAGGTCAACACCCTGCTCGCCCAGCACTTCGCGTCCGCCGACCGCCACGGAGCGGGGACGTAGGTGTGCCGCGCCGTGCCGGGCGACGAGCACGTGGACCGGGCCCGGGCGCGCACGACCGGCTTCACCGAACCGTTCCAGGGCCTCATCACCCGCTACGCCTGGGGCGAGTTCTGGACCCGTCCGGGCCTGGACCGCCGCACCCGCAGCCGCATGGTGCTCACCGCGCTGGTCGCGCACGGGCACTGGGACGAGCTGGCCATGCACGTGCGCACTGCCCTGCGCAACGGGCTGGAGCCCGACGAGACCGGCGGGGTGTTCCTCCAGTCCGCCGTCTACCGCGGAGTGCCCGCCGCCGACCGGGCCCTCGGCATCGCCCGGGAGGTCCTCGCCGAACAGGACGGGTAGAGGTGAGGGGCGCTGGTCAGGGTCGTGCGCTGACCAGCGCCCTCGCGCATCCGGCCCGGGGACGCGAGGTCCACGGCGCGACGCCGACCGGGGTCCTCCACCCGGACACACCCGGTCGGGTGCGGGCCACGTCGCGCCGGGCCGCCGGGTCAGCGCTTGAAGGCCACGCCAGCCAGCTCCCACAGCTTGACCTTGGGGTCGGCGGGACGGAACACCGGGTCGATGTCCGGGTGGCGCCAGGTGGCGCAGTCCACCGCGCGCGGGCCCCCGTCGCGCCCGTCGGTCCAGGGGCTGGCCAGGTCCAGGCCGTCGAAGACCGCCGAGGCCTCCTCGGGGCTGCGCACCCGGCCCCACGGGGTGCCGAAGGACAGGATCTTGTCGGTCATCCACACGGCGGAGGCCGGATCGTCGGAGACGATGTGGGAGGAGATCAGACACGATCCCGGGGCCAGGCGGTCCATGAGGGCGCGCACCATGCCGAAGGGGTCGCTGTCGTCGGGGATGCAGTGCAGCAGCGAGACCAGCATCACGCACACGGGCAGGTCGGTGTCGATGAGCCTGGTGGTCTCGGGGGAGCTCAGGATCTCCTCGGTGTCGCGGATGTCGGCCAGCAGGAACGAGGTCTGCCCGCTGTCGCTGATCAGCGCCCGGCCGTGCGCGAGCACGATGGGGTCGTGGTCGACGTAGACCACCCGGGCCCGCGGGTTGGCCTGCTGGGCGGCGTGGTGCGTGTTGTTGGCGGTGGGCAGCCCGGCCCCCAGATCGAGGAACTGCTCCACCCCCTGGGCCGCCACGTACTCCACCGCGCGCGAGAGGTAGGCGCGGTTGTCGTTGGCGAAGGCGACCAGTTCGGGGATACCGTCCGCGAGTGCCTCGCAGGCCTTGCGGTCGGCCTCGAAGTTGTCCTTACCCCCCAGGAGGTAGTCGTACATGCGTGCGATGCTGGGGGTTTCCATGTCGATGTTGGGGGGGAAGTGATCGGCCATGAAGGATACCCATCCGATGAAGTGACGAGGCGAGTTCTCTGGCCGAATGGTAACCGTGATCCCACGTCCTTGTGGAGTTTTCCACAACAAAGTTCGAAGTGCGTATTCGGCACCCCATACGCTCACGTTCCGGTCCCTGTTCGCGGTTGTCCGAAACCGGGCAGATCATCGGCCACGAGTCCGGGAGCCGCGGCCCTGACGCGCTCGCCGGAGCCCTCCGGGGGGCTCGGCCGGGCGGGAAGCGGCGGCGCGGACCAGAACGCGGCGGCCGAGCCGGGATCCGCCGTGTTCGCCGGGGGAGGCGGTTCGTCGACGGTATCCAATACCGCTTCTCCGTCATTTCTCCCGATTGTCGGATATTCGCCCGAAAATCCTTTTGCGGTGGCCGTGGAAAACGCTTTGACCTGCGCCACGAGCGCGCGCCGCTCCCGGCCCAGCCACCGGGTCAGCACGAACGGATCGCGGTCGGCCTCGGTGCCCAGCTCCGCCACCGCCGCCACCAGGTGCGCGCACCTGGCGTCCCACCGGTCACAGGAGCAGGTCGCCACCAGCGCGTCCCACCCGCGCGGAACCAGATCCCACCCCAGCAGCGAGAACACCCGGGCCGCCGCCACCGGCAGCTCACCGGCCAGGATCCGGGCGCGGAACACCGGCTGGGAGGCCAGCGCGGCGCACAGGCGCTCCCACTCGGCCTCCGGCGGCACCGTGCGGATCAGGCTCACCTCGTGCGCGCCCGGGCCGCGCACCCGTCCCGTGACCTCGCCCGGACGCACCGACAGCCGCTCCACCCGCGCGTTCCCGGAGGCCGGGCCCGGCTCCCCCAGGGCCTGCGCGAACAGCGGCGACCACGCGCTCACTCGGCCACCGCCTCCGGGGACAACCGCACGACCTCGCGCAGGTCCTGGACGGACAACCCGGTCAGCCACGCCTCACCGGTGGCCACGGCGCCGTCGGCCAGCGCGCTCTTGCGCTCGATCATCTCGTCCACCCGCTCCTCGACCGTGCCCACGCACACCATCTTGCGCACCTGCACGTCCCGCCGCTGGCCGATCCGGAACGCCCGGTCGGTGGCCTGGTTCTCCACCGCCGGGTTCCACCAGCGGTCCACGTGCACCACGTGGTTGGCCGCGGTCAGGTTCAGCCCCGTCCCGGCGGCCTTGAGCGAGAGCAGGAACACCGCCGGGCCCTCCATCTCCTGGAAGCGCTGCGTCATCTCCTCCCGCTCCGCCTGCGGAGTGCCCCCGTGCAGCCACAGCACCGGCACCCCCAGACGCGAACGCAGGTAGGGGGCCAGGCGCTCACCGAAGCGCGCGTACTGGGTGAAGCACAGGGCCTTGTCGCCCTCGGCCGCGGCCGAGGCCAGGATCGCCTCCACCCGCTCCAGCTTGCCCGAGCGCCCCGACAGCGCCGAGCCGTCCCCCAGGAACTGCGCCGGGTGGTTGCAGATCTGCTTGAGCCGCGACATCGTCGCCAGCACCAGCCCCTTGCGCTCCTTCTCTGTCGCCTCGGCCAGCCGCTCGCCCATCTCGTCCACCACCGCCTTGTACAGCGAGGCCTGTTCCGGGGTGAGCGTGCACCAGGTGCGCATCTCCAGCTTCTCGGGCAGGTCGGCGATGATCGACCGGTCGGTCTTGAGGCGGCGCAGCACGAACGGCCCGGTCATGCGGCGCACCAGCGCGGTGTCGGGCCCCTCCTCGCCCTCGACCGCCCGCTCGAAGGCCGCCGCCGTGCCCAGCAGCCCCGGGTTGGCGAACTCCATCACCGACCACAGCTCGCCCAGGTTGTTCTCCACCGGGGTGCCGGTGAGCGCGATCCGCGTGGCCGCGGGCAGCGACCGCACCGCGCGGGCCTGCCGGGTGCCGTGGTTCTTGAGCGCCTGAGCCTCGTCGCACACCACCCGGTGCCAGGGCATGCCCGCCAGCTCCTCGCTGTCGCGGGTGACCACGCCGTAGGTGGTGACGACCAGGTCGCACGAGCCCACCAGGCGGGCCAGGGCGTTGCCCGAGGGCCGGTCCGGGCCGTGCTGGACGTGCACCCGCAGCGAGGGCGCGAACCGCTCGGCCTCGCGACGCCAGTTGCCCACGAGCGAGACCGGGCACACCAGCAGGGTCGGCCCCGGAGCGGGTTCGCGCAGCCGCTCGTCGGTGAGCAGGGCCAGCAGCTGCACGGTCTTGCCCAGGCCCATGTCGTCGGCCAGGACCGCGCCCAGGCCCAACTCGCCCAGGAAGCGCAGCCACGACGCGCCCCGGTCCTGGTAGGGGCGCAGCGAACCCCGGAAACCGGACGGTGTGCCCATCGGGCGAGGCTCGGCCTTGGCGCCCCCGTCCAGCAGCGCGCCCAGCGGACCGGAGGCGACCGCGTCGGCCACCGGCAGGGGAGTGGTGCCCTCCACCCCGATGGC
>NZ_QPFC01000572.1:0-3609 GCF_003427465.1 Nocardiopsis sp. TNDT3
GACGTCCTCGGGGTCGGGCTCGGGCGGGCCCTCGGCCTCCCCGTCCGCATCCTCGTCCTCGCCCACCGGCTCCTGCGCGGCCTCCCGGGCCTCCTCGTCGGTGATCGGCGGGTCCGGGTAGTCGGGGTAGAGGCGGGTGAGCCCGGCCAGTTCGACCGCCGCGAGGGAGACCCCCTCCAGACGGTCGGTGGTCAGTTCGCGCACGTCGTCGACGTAGTGGTCCACCCGTCCGGAGGCGTCGGCCACGCCCAGGGCGGCGCCGGGGCCCACGGCGAGCGTGGTCCCGCCCTCCTCGCGCACGGTCTGCCCGAGCAGGCCCACGGGGGCCTGGAAGGCGGTCCGCGCGTTCTGGCTGACGTAGGCGTCGAAACCCGGGACGACCGCGCCCGAGCCGGTGCGCTCGGGCTCCGGGGCGGCCTCGCACACCGTGAAGCGCTCCCGGATGGACAGGGCGCGCTGTCCGGCCGACACCGACAGCCAGCCGTCGGTCGGGCAGGTGCGCGAGGTGGCCGTGCGGATCGACACGTTGCCGATCGAACCCTCCTCGGCCATCCCCCACAGGGTCGGCGTGGTCTCGGGGTTCACGTCCTGCCACAGCAGCCCCGGCACCCCCACGAGCACCACGGGCCCCTCACGCTGCCCGGCCGACCCCTCGGGCCCGGACAGGGCGTCGGTCTCGGCGGGAGCCGAGGCGGACGCGGCGGGCGCTGCGCACAGCAGTACCGCCGCGGACAGCAGCAGGGCACCCAGACGCGTTCCCCAGTGCGCCCCCGATGTGACGAGCCGTCGTGGCATGGCGGACCCCCCGTCGCGCGCTCAGCCGGAACTGGTCGCTCACCCTAGCCATTCTTCGCGCCGCGTAGGGGGATTCACGCGGCCCGGCGCGTGGGGCGGCACGGGCGACGGCGTGCGCGAGAGGGGTTTCGGCCGGGAACCGGGCCGCGCGCGGACGGGGTTTCGGTCAGGGGGTGAGGCCCCACTCCCGGAGGGTCCGCGCGGTGTCGGGCTGCTCGGCGCCCCGGGTGACCCCGCCCGGGGTGCGGTCGAAGCGCGGGGCCGGGCCCGACAGGATCCGGTCGCCGTCGCGCACGAGTGAGCCGCGGGCGCGCACGTGCGGGTGGTCGGGGGCCTCCTCCAGGGACAGGACGGGCATCACGCAGGCGTCGGCGCCCTCGAACACCTCGCCCCACGCGTCGCGGGTACGGGTGCGCAGGACCTCGGCGAACCGCTCCCGCAGCCGGGGCCAGCCCGACCGGTCCCACTGGTCGGGCAGGTCCTCCCCGGCCAGGCCGGTGCCCTCCAGGAACGCGGCGTAGAACTGGGGCTCGATGCAGCCGACCGACACGTACCGGCCGTCGGCGCACTCGTAGACGTCGTACCAGGGGGCGCCGGTGTCCAGGTAGTTGGTGCCGCGCTCGTCGCTCCAGGAACCGCGCGCGCGGTCCTCGTGCAGCATCGACATCAGCAGCGCGCTGCCGTCCACCATCGCGGCGTCCACGACCTGGCCGCGACCGGAGGACTGGCGCTCGACCAGCGCGCCGAGGACGCCGGTGACCGCGAACATGGTGCCCCCGGCGAAGTCGCCCAGGAGGTTGACCGGGGGGACCGGCGGGCCCCCCGCGCGCCCGATGGCGTGCAGGGCGCCGTTCACGGAGATGTAGTTCATGTCGTGCCCGGCGGCGCGGGCGAGCGGCCCGTCCTGGCCCCAGCCGGTGACCCGCGCGTAGACCAGGCGCGGGTTGGCCTCCAGGCAGACCTCGGGGCCCAGGCCCAGGCGCTCCATGACCCCGGGGCGGAAGCCCTCCAGGAGCACGTCGGCGCGGGAGGCCAGGTCGCGGGCGAGCGCGAGGCCCTCCTCGGACTTGAGGTCGGCGGGCAGGACGGTGCGCCCCTCGCTCAGGTGGGGTCCGCCCGCTCCGGAGTTCATCGCGTCGGCGGCCGCGGGGCGGTCGAGGCGGATGACGCTGGCGCCCAGGTCGGCGAGGAGCATCCCGGCCATCGGAGCCGGGCCGATCCCGGTGAACTCGACGACGCGGATTCCGTTCAGGGGTCCCATGGGGAGGTCTCCAAGGCGGTAGAGGGGAGCGCGCGCGACCAGAACGGCGCTCGGTTCATTGTGCAGGCTCCGGTCCCGCCGTGCCACGGCGGCACCCCCGGGGCTGCTCGGGGGGAGAGGGGATCGGAGGGAGGAAAAAGGCGGGCGAAAAGGGAATCCTGTTTCGAAGACCCGCGATCCACTCCCCTTTTCGGTCAGTTACAAAAGCGCTCGCGCAAGCGGTGTTAATGTGTCGATACTCGCTGGCGGAAGAGCCCTTCACGGCTCCGGAAAAAAATTCCGTCACCCCGTCTCCGGTGACAACGCACCGGAGCGCGCCCGTGCCGGACAGGGCACGGGAAAACCGCACCGACCTTTCCGAAAAGGACGGAAAAGCCATATCCAGCACCCCGGGGACCGTCACCTCGGGGAAGGACGCCCGCCGCCCTCGCCGGGATCCTCACCGCCACCGCCGGAGGACGAGCGCCGCGTCGTGGTCGAGCCCGCGGACGGACTCGGGGAGGACACCACCGCCACCGTCCTGCGCGACGGGAGGGAGGCCGGGCACACACTCCGGGAGGAGGTCGTGACCGAGCCGGTCGAGGGGCTCGTGCGGGTCGGCACCGGAGCCGACGGGGACGACGCGCCCCCGTCGGGAGCGGCGGGCCTGGACTGGCAGGCCCCGGCCCGGTGCGAGTCCGGCGGCGACCCCGGCGCGGGACGGCGACCGGAGGACCGGACGGACCACCGCCCGGAACCGCCGCAAACGGGACGACGCGCGGGAGCTGGCAAGATGTGGGGGTGACACAGACACCCGCACCCGACGACCGCTCCCGCCTGCTCACCCCCGCCGACGTGCGCACACTCGCGGAGCGGTTCGGTATCCGGCCCACCAAGACCCTGGGCCAGAACTTCGTCATCGACCACGGCACCGTCCGCCGCATCGTGCGGGTCGCGGGGGTCACCGAGGAGGACGCCGTCGTCGAGGTCGGCCCGGGCCTGGGTTCGCTCACCCTGGCGCTCCTCCCGCACGTGCGCCACGTGACCGCCGTGGAGATCGACCCGGCGCTGGCCGAGGCACTGCCGGGCACCGTCGCCGACCACGCGCCCGACCTCGCCGACCGGCTCACCGTCGTCCACGGCGACGCCATGCGCGTGACCGGGCTGCCCGGCCCCGAACCCACGGCGCTGGTGGCCAACCTGCCCTACAACGTGTCCGTGCCGGTCCTGCTGCACCTGCTGGAGCTGCTGCCCAGCCTGCGGCGGGTGCTGGTCATGGTGCAGGCCGAGGTCGCCGACCGCGTCACCGCCTCCCCGGGCGGCCGTGTCTACGGGGTGCCCTCGGCCAAGGTCGCCTGGTACGCCGGGGCCCGCCGCGCGGGAGCGGTCGGCCGCAACGTGTTCTGGCCCGCCCCCAACGTCGACTCCGGGCTGGTCGAACTCATCCGCCGCCCGCCGCCCGCCACCACGGCGAGCCGCGAGGAGGTCTTCCAAGTGATCGACGCCGCCTTCGCGCAGCGCCGCAAGACCCTGCGCGCCGCCCTGGCCGGATGGGCCGGTTCGCCGCCCGCCGC
>NZ_QPFC01000573.1:0-4118 GCF_003427465.1 Nocardiopsis sp. TNDT3
GCCGTGTCCGGAACCTTTCGCGCCCGGCCGTCGCGTGGACCGAGCCGGTCCCGCCCGCGACCGTCCGCGCCCGGCCCCGCCCGGAGCGCCAGGCGCCCCGGAGCGCGTGTGTCCGAACGCACACGACGGCTCGTCTCGCGGCCTCGCCCCTCCCTCCCGGGCGGCTTCCCCGCAGGTGACGGCGGTGGAGGTCCGTCGACAGCCCTCCCCGACGCGCCCCGGAGAGCCCGCACACCTACCAGCGAGACGCACGGAACACCGTTTTCCGCGGGACCCGCTGGAACTACGACACGCTGTAGAACTACGATTTGTAGTACTACCGGCGGTCGGTACTTGGAGAGGCGGGTATGGAAGCCCTTGAACTCGCGAGGTGGCAGTTCGGTGTCACCACGATCTACCACTTCCTGTTCGTACCCCTGACCATCGGGCTGTCGTTCATCGTGGCCGTGCTCCAGACCCTCTGGTACCGCACCGGCAGGCACGAGTACCTGCAGGCCACCCAGTTCTTCGGCAAGCTCTTCCTCATCAACTTCGCCATGGGCGTGGTCACCGGCATCGTGCAGGAGTTCCAGTTCGGCATGAACTGGAGCGAGTACTCCCGCTTCGTCGGCGACGTCTTCGGCGCCCCGCTGGCCATGGAGGCCCTGCTCGCCTTTTTCCTGGAGTCCACCTTCATCGGGCTGTGGATCTTCGGCTGGCACCGGCTGCCGCGGGGCGTCCACCTGGCCTGCATCTGGGCGGTCGCCATCGGCACCAACCTCTCGGCGTACTTCATCCTCGCCGCCAACGCCTGGATGCGGCACCCCGTGGGCTACACGGTCAACGAGGAGAACGGGCGCGCCGAGCTCACCGACATCTGGGCCGTGCTCAGCAACGACCAGGCCTGGTCCACCTACCTGCACACCGTCTCGGCCGCGTTCGTCACCGCCGGGCTGTTCGTCGTGGCGGTCAGCGCCTACAAGCTCTGGCGCAACAGCCACCACAACGACACCGGCGTCCCCGGTGTGGTCCCGCCCCGGAAGGACTTCGCCCTGTTCCGCGGCACGCTCAAGGTCGGCCTGGTCTTCACCCTGGTAGCCGGTGCCCTGGTGGTCTTCTCCGGCGACCACCAGGCCAAGCTCGCCGCCGAGTACGAGCCGATGAAGCTCGCCGCCGCCGAGGCCCTGTGGGAGACCGAGGAGGGCGCGGCCTTCTCCGCCCTGGCCGTTGGCGACACCGAGGAGCGCTACAACCCCATCGACATCACCATCCCCAACGTGCTCAGCTTCCTCGCCACCGGCCAGTTCGACGGCGAGGTGCACGGGATGAACAACCTGGAGGAGGCCTACGACGAGTACTACGGCCCCGGGGACTACACCCCCAACGTGTTCGTCGTGTACTGGTCCTTCCGCCTGATGATGGGCCTGGGCATGTTCGGGGTGGCGGTGGCCGCGCTCGGCCTCCTGCTCACCTGGGGCAGGGAGCGCACCCCGACCAGCAAGTGGTTCTACTACGCGGCCATGCTCGCGCTGCCCTCGGCGCTGGCCGCCAACATCTTCGGCTGGGTGCTCACCGAGATGGGCCGCCAGCCCTGGACCGTGCACGGTGAGCTGCTCACCGCGGCCAGCGTCTCCCCCGGGGTGAGCTTGGGGGCCGTCGCGGCGAGCCTGGCCGGGTTCACCGCGGTGTACGGGGTGCTCTTCGTCGTCGAGGTCGGCCTGCTCCTGAAGTACGTCAAGGCCGGACCCTCCCACCTCGTCCCCGACCTGGAGGACGACGAGGACGAGTCCAAGATCCCGCACTTCAGCTACTAGGAGCCAAGGACCATGGAACTGGCCGTCATCTGGTTCACCGCCATCTCGGTCCTGTGGATCGGGTACTTCGTCCTGGAGGGGTTCGACTTCGGGGTGGGCACGCTCATGCCCTTCATGGGCAGGCGCGACTCCGTCGACCGCCGGGTCGCCATCAACGCGATCGGGCCGGTCTGGGACGCCAACGAGGTGTGGCTGATCACCGCCGTCGGCGCGACCTTCGCCGCCTTCCCCGCCTGGTACGCCTCCCTGCTCAGCGGGTTCTACGCACCGGTGTTCCTCATCCTCGTCGCGCTGATCCTGCGCGGCGTGGCGTTCGAGTACCGGGGCAAGCGCGACAGCTCCGTGTGGCGCGCCTGGTGGGACCGGGCGATCTTCGCGGGCAGCACCGCGCCCGCCTTCCTGTGGGGCGTGATCTTCGCCAACGTCGTCCGGGGTGTGGCCATGGGCTCGGACCAGGTGGTCACCTCCTCGGTGGCCGACCTGCTCAACCCCTACGCCCTGCTCGGCGGGCTGACGACGCTGTCCCTGTTCACCCTGCACGGGGCGATCTTCCTGACCCTGAAGACCGACGGGCCGGTGCGGACCCGCGCGCGCCGGGCCGCCCTGTGGTCCGCGTGCGCCGCGGTACCGCTGGGCTCGGTCTTCCTGGCCTGGACCCAGCTCGCCCACGGCGACGGGACCACGACCCTGCCGCTCGTCGCCCTCTCCGCCGCCGCCCTGGCGGGCGGGGTCGCGGCGGCCTGGCGGCGCCGCGAGGGGTGGTCGTTCGCCTGCACCGCGGTGACCATCCTCACCGCGTTCGCCGCCCTGTTCACCGCGCTGTTCCCGAACGTGCTGCCCTCCACCACCGACCCCGCGTTCAGCCTGACCGTCGCGAACGCCTCCTCCGCCGAGTACACGCTGACCGTGATGTCGTGGGTGGCGGTGGTGTTCCTGCCGCTCGTGCTCCTCTACCAGGGGTGGAGCTACTGGGTGTTCCGCAGGAGGGTGACCGGCGAGACCGTGACGGGGGCGACCGTCACCCGCACCGACCACGGGGACAGGAACCCCGAACCCGCAGCCTGAGCGCGCCGCGGAGCCTCCCGGCGGACGCACCCGCCCGGGAGGCTTCCGGCCGCCCCGTCCGGAGGAGGGCCGCGGGGTCGGCCGGTCCGCGGGGCGCACCCGGTGGATACTGGGGCCGTCGCGCCCGCTCCGGCCGACCGGGACGGCACCGTGCCACCGTGAAGGCCCCAGCCACTCCGGGTCAGCCGTGCACCCGACCCGAACGACGTCGTGAGGTCCCGCACCCATGAAGCCCCTTGACCCGCGCCTGGTGCGCACCGCCAGCGCGGTACGCGCGCACCTGGCCGTCTCCGTGGCCAGCGGAGTGCTCATCACCGGCCTGATCCTGGTCCAGGCCTGGCTGCTGGCCCGCGCCGTCACCGGCGCCTGGCGGGGCGAGGGGCTGGAGACCCTGGGCTGGGTGGTCGGCGCGGTCGCGGCCGTCGCCGTGGTCCGGGCCCTGCTGTCCTACGTGGCCGAGACCTCCGCGCTGCACAGCGCCGCGCGCACCAAGTCGCAGCTGCGCCGCCGGCTGGTGGCGCACGTGACCGGGTCGGGCAGGGTGTGGGCCGCCGAACCCGGAGGCGAGCAGGGCTCACCCAAGGCGGGAGAGCTGGTCACCCTGGCCACCCGGGGCCTGGACGCGCTCGACGACTACTTCGCCCGCTACCTGCCCCAGCTGGTCCTGGCCGCGATCGTGCCGCTCGCCGTGCTGGGGGTGGTGTTCTGGGCCGACTGGATCTCGGGGATCGTCATCCTGGTGACGGTGCCGCTGATCCCGGTGTTCATGGCGCTGATCGGCATGCACACCCAGCAGCGCACCGACCGGCAGTGGAAGCTGCTGAGCCGTCTGGGCGGACACTTCCTGGACGTGGTGGAGGGGCTGCCGACCCTGGCCGTGTTCCGCCGGGCCAAGGCGCAGGCCGAGATCCTGCGCCGGGTGGGCGAGGACCACCGGCGGGCGACGATGGGGACGCTGCGGATCGCCTTCCTGTCGGCGTTCGCGCTGGAGCTGCTGTCCACCCTGGCGGTGGCGCTGGTCGCGGTGGAGGTGGGCCTGCGCCTGCTGGGCGGCCACATGGACTACCAGACGGCGCTGCTGGTGCTGATCCTGGCGCCGGAGGCCTACCTGCCGCTGCGCGAGGTGGGCGCCCGGTTCCACGCGAGCATGGAGGGCGTGTCCGCCGCCGAGCAGGTGTTCACCGAGCTGGAACGCGGACGCGGAACGGCGCGGACCGGGGCCGCAGCCTCCGACGACACCGCCGAGGGCCCGGCGGCGGG
>NZ_QPFC01000574.1:0-5075 GCF_003427465.1 Nocardiopsis sp. TNDT3
GTGGGGCCGTCGCCTCCCGCCCCGGCGGTCCCGGTGGACTCCACCACCGCACGGGCCCGGGACCGGCTGCCGGTCCCGGCCGCGGTGCCGGTCCGCGCCGTGCCCGCTCCGGGCCCGGCGGTCCGGGAGGGTCGGCCCCGGGGGTCGCGGTCAGCCCTCCCGGTGGCGGCGGGCCGGGTGGACCGGCTCCAGCACCGCCAGGCACTCCACGTGATGGGTCATCGGGAAGGCGTCGAACGCGCGAAGGTCCACCAGACGGTAGTCGGCCCGCTCGAACGAGGCCAGGTCGCGGGCGAGCGTGGCGGGGTCGCACGAGACGTAGGCCACCCTGCGGGGGCGCGTCCCGGTCAGGGAGCGCACCACCTCGGCGCCCGCACCGGCCCGGGGCGGGTCCAGCACGACCACATCGGCGCGCACGTCAGCCCACTCGCGCAGCTGGGCGGCCACGTCGCCCTGCTCGACGCGGACCTGCTCCATGTCCTTGAGGTTGTACCGGGCGTCGCGCACGGCCTCGGCGCCGCTCTCCACGCCCATGGCGCGGCCCTCGGGGCCCACGGCGGCGGCCAGCGCGCCGGTGAACAGCCCCGCCCCGCAGTACAGGTCCAGGGCGGTCTCGCCGGGCTTGGGCTCCAGGGCGTCCAGGACGGCGGCGGTGAGCACCTCGGCGGCGGCCGGGTGCACCTGCCAGAAGCCGCCCGCGCTGACGCGGTACTCGCGGCCGTCGACCTTCTCGCGCACGCCCCTGCGTCCGCGCACCTGCTGGACGCGGCCGCCCTTGAACCGGCGCAGCACCGCGCTGGAGGTACCCAGTTCGGGCAGGGAGTCCAGCCTGGCCCCGGTCGGTGTGACGACCACCGCGCGGTCGGCGCAGGCGGCCGAGGCGACCGCCTCCACGTCGCGGACGCCCTCCCACGTGACGTCGGTCACCCCGAGCTCGGTCACGCCGGGGTGGGCGATGAGGCAGCGCTCGACGGGCTCGATGTCGTGGGAGCGGTGGCGGCGCAGTCCGGCGCGGCCGCCGGAGTCCACGGCGAAGCGCACGCGGGTGCGCCAGCCCAGGCCGTCGGGGGTGCCGGGCAGCTCCTCCACCTCGACCCGGCGGTCGATCCCGGCGATGCGCCGCAGCTGGTCGGCGACGACCTTGCCCTTGAGTGCCCGCTGGGCCTCCGGGGCGGCGTGCTGCCAGTCGCAGCCTCCGCACTTGCCGGGCCCGGCGGCCGGGCAGGGGGCCTGGACGCGGTCCGGGGATGCCTGGAGGACCTCGACGGCGTCGCCCCTCATGAAGCGGGAGGTCTGCTCGGTGACGCGGACGCGGACCCGCTCGCCGGGCAGGGCGTGGCGGACGAAGACCACCTGGTCCTCGTGACGCCCCACGCACCAGCCCCCGTGCGCGACGTCGTCCACGGTCAGCTCGAAATCCTGTCCCACACGGTTCATGGCGGTCGTCCTCAAAGATGGTCGGGTCACGTGACGGGTGACCCTGCGCGCACAGCCACCAACCGTTCCCAATCTACCTGCCGGAACCCGCCTCCCGGACGGGCCCGTGGACGGCCGGGGCGACCGAGCGTGTCGGCCGCGTCTGTGCCAAGGTGTCACTGTGCGCACGCGCGACCACGGCGTGCGCGGCGGCTATCTCGACGGGAGTGCGGGCGAGGTGCACATCGTGATCATGGGGTGCGGACGGGTGGGGTCCACCCTCGCGCACACCCTGGTTGACCTGGGGCACACGGTGGCGGTGATCGACCGGGACCCCGAGGCGTTCCGGCGTCTGCGCGGCTCCGTGGCCAAGCACGCGGTCCGGGGGCAGGGCCACGACCGGGAGGTCCTGCTCGCCGCCGGGATCGACCGCGCGGGAGCCTTCGCCGCGGTCAGCAACGGGGACAACTCCAACATCATCTCGGCGCGGGTGGCCCGCGAGGCGTTCGGCGTGGACAACGTGGTCGCGCGGATCTACGACCCCCGCCGGGCCGAGGTCTACCAGCGGCTGGGCATCCCCACGGTGGCGACCGTGCGCTGGACGGCCGACGCGGTCCTGCGCCGGATGGTGCCGGGCGACGGGCGGCTCACCGCCGGACCGGAGTGGCAGGACGCGTCCGGGACCCTGGCCATGAACGAGATGAACCTGCCGCGGGGGTGGGCCGGCCGCCGCGTCGCCGACCTGGAGGAGCGGGCGCCGGTGCGGGTGGTCTACCTGACCCGTGCGGGCCGGATCCTCCTGGCCGGATCCGGTGAGCTCCTGGAGGAGGGCGACGTCCTGCACGTGGTCGCCCGCGGCCGCGACCTGGACGGGCTGCGGCTGGACGACGACGAGACGGAGCGTGGGTGAGATGCGGATCGCCATCGCGGGAGCCGGGAGCGTGGGACGCTCCATCGCCACGGAGCTGGCGGGCAGCGGCCACGACGTGCTGCTGATCGACCGGGACACCCGCGCCATCGGTGTGGACGACCTCCCCCAGGTGGAGTGGCTGCTGGCCGACGCCTGCGAGCTGGCCACGCTGGAGGACGCCCGCCTGGAGGACTTCGACGTGGTGGTCGCGGCCAGCAGTGACGACAAGGTCAACCTGGTGGTGTCCCTGCTGGCCAAGACCGAGTTCGGGGTGGACCGGGTGATCGCCCGCATCAACGATCCCGACAACGAGTGGCTGTTCAACGAGTCCTGGGGCGTGGACCTGGCGGTCTCCCCGCCGCGGCTGATCGCCGACCTGGTCGAGGGGGTCCCCGAGGAGGAGCCGGGCGGGGAGGACTCCCTGCCGCCGCTGCCGGGGGCCGAGATCGCCGAGTCGGTGCTGCACGCCGGGAGTCCGTTCGCGGGCGGGCCGGAGGGCGCGCTGGCGGAGTCGCTGCCGGAGGGGGTGGCGCTGGTGGCGGTGGTGGGCCCCGGCGGGGTGCGCCCGCCGGACCCCGATCGGACCCTGTCGGTGGGCGACACCGTGGTGTTCCTGGCCGAGCCCGAGGTCCTGGGCGCCCTGGAGTCCCTGCTGGGCTCGGCGGACGACCCCGACCTCTAGGCCGCGCGTCCGCCGGGGCGCCCGGTCAGTCCGCCGTCTCGTCCCGGGCCGGGTGCTCCCGCTCCTCCAGCGGGGTGCGCCCCCGGGCCAGCACCCAGACCATGGCCGCGAACGCCGCGACCTGGAGCGGCCAGCCCATGGCGACCTTGGAGAAGCCCAGCAGGGCGAAGGTGTCGGCCCAGCCGTAGTGGTCGGCCATCCACAGCGGGTACTGCACGAGCACGCGGATCACGCAGGGCAGGACCAGCAGCCAGGTCAGGCGTGAGGCCAGGGTGACCACGGCCGGGTTGGCGCGCCAGGAGGTGAAGTCCTCCTTGTCGCCGATGAACGGGCCGATCATCAGTCCGATCGCGGGCCAGCGCACCAGCACCGACAGGCTCAGCACCACGGCGTAGACCGCGTTGTAGATGACGCCCGGCAGGAAGGCGTCGGCGGCGTTGCCGCTGCGCATGGCGAAGACCGCGGCGATGCCGATGCCGAACAGGCTGGTGAGCACGTACTGCACCGAGGAGCGCTGCACGAGCCGGACCGCGCCCAGGACCAGGGCCGCGACCACGCCCAGGACGATCGAGAGCCGCAGCTCCGAGCTGACGATGTAGGAGACGGTGAAGGTCAGGGTGGGCACCGCAGCCTCGACCATGCCGCGCTTGCCGCCCAGCGCCTTGGCCAGCTGCGAGCGCACGAGCGCCTCGACCGTGTCCTCGGTGACCGCCGGGCGGTCCGCCGCCGTGGCGCCCCGGCCGGGGGCGCGCTCCGGGGCGGGGGCGTCCCCGGAGTCCGGGGTGCCCGCCGCGGCCCTGTCGTCCGCCCCGGCGGCCGGGGCGGCCTCCTCGGCGGCCCGCTGGTGCTCAGTCATCCTGCTCCTGCTCGGGTTCGGTCGTGGGCGGTCGTCGCCGCGCGGGGCGTCCAACACGGTTCCGCGCGCCGTGTCGGCCCAAGCCTATGTGACGTGCGACCGGTCGCGGGGTACGCGCGGTGGTCGCGCGGATGCGCTCCGCCCGCCTTTGCCCCCTTGGGTCCGGGCTTGTCGCGTGCGGCTTCTCACCCGGCGGCGCACCCTGGCGGTGGAGGAGGGCCGTTCCGTACGCTGGCGACCAGACGCCGGAGCCGAGAGCGAGCAGGAGCCCATGCAGACGAGTACGTCCCCGCGCCGGGACCATCTGGAGTTCGCCGCCGCGCTGGACCGGGTGCTGACCCGGCAGGGGGAATCGCACGTGTGGTCCCCCCACTCGGTGGGCACGGTGCTGGCGCTGCTGGCCACCGGCGCCCGGGAGCGCACCCTGGCCGAGCTGGAGGCGCTGCTGGGCGCGGACGTGCGGGGCCAGCTGGAGGCGCTGGACGCGGCCGTGGCCGCCGAGCCCGGACTCGACCTGGCCAGCCTCAACGGCCTGTACGTGCCCGCCGACCTGGAGGTCCTGCCGGGTTTCACGTCCCGGGTGCGCGAGCGCGCCGGGGCCGAGGTGGAGCACGCCGACTTCGAGCACGACTCCGAGGGCGTGCGCTCACGGGTCAACGCCCGTGTGGCGGAGGTGACCCGCGGCCTGATCGAGGAACTGCTCCCCGCGGGCAGCGTCCACCCGGGCGTGCGGCTGCTGCTGGTCAACGCGCTGTGGGTGAAACTGGCCTGGCCAGACCCCTTCGACCCCGCCCGGACCCGGGACAGGCCCTTCCACGCACCGTCGGGCAGGCGGAAGGTGCCCACCATGCACCGTTCGGCCCGTCTGCCGCACGCGCGGGCCCGCGGGTGGAGCATGGTGAGCCTGGAGGGCGACCACGGCCTGACCCTGGACGTGCTGCTGCCCGACGAGCGCTCCGCCGCTCCCGCCCCGGTGACGGCCGACGCGCTCGCCGACCTGTACGCCCACCGCTCCTCCCAGCAGGTGGACCTGGCCCTGCCGCGCTTCGAGGTGGAGACCGACACCTCTCTGCTCGAACCGCTGGCGGCGCTGGGCGTGCGCGACCTGGCCACGGACGAGGCCCGCTTCGACGGGATCAGCCCGGAACCGCTGCGCGCCGACGAGATCCTGCACCAGTCGGTGCTGCGGGTGGACGAGAAGGGCGCCGAGG
>NZ_QPFC01000575.1:0-3759 GCF_003427465.1 Nocardiopsis sp. TNDT3
GCGCGCGACCGGTTCAGGGAGTGCGCTGCCGGGGGATGACCGGCGGCTTCTCCAGCGGTGACCTCCACACGACCGGGTGGAGGCGGTGGTGCTCCCAGGGGGTGCGGCACATGCGAACCTGTGTGCCCTGCTGGGCTCCGTAGACCTCCTCGTGCTGCCAGGTCGAGCCCAGGTAGCGGACCCTTACCCCGTGGGCGCGCGCCCAGGCGTGCAGGGCCTCCCTGCTCTCGACCTCGCGCACCTCGAACACGGTCCTCGGTTCGCGGCGCGGCTCGGGTACGGCGGTCATGGCTCACGTCCCGGCCGTTGACCGGACTCGCTCAACTCGCGGGCGGCCTGCTGAGCCAGGCGGGCGAGCTTCTCCAGGGCGGCGACCCGCGCGGCGCGGCCGTGCGCGCTCCAGCCCGGGGAGAGGTCGACGTGGCAGGCGGCCACGGCCAGGGAGGCGAGGGAGCCGGACCCGTTGGCCTCGCGGCACAGGCGGACGTCGTCGCACGTCAGGTCCGTGACGGTGACGGCGGTGGTCGCGGACATCATCGCTTCGCCTCCCGGAGCACCTGGTGTGCGGCGGTGAGCACGATCGGAAGAGCACCCGTGGCGACGCTGACCCATGCCGTGGGCAGGACGGTGAGGAAGGGGCGGACGCGGTTGCTGCGGCTGCGGCGCGACCGGAAGGCGAGGGAGTTCACGCCCGCACCCCCTCGAAGGTTCGGGCGGCCTGGATGGCTTGGGTTGTCTGGGCGGTCTGGGCGGTGTGCCACTGGCGGACCACGGCGGCGAGGTCGGTGAGGTCACCCGGTGAGAGCGGTGACGGCGCGGCCGGGGCGATGACGTGCAGGAGGTCGCCGCCGAGGTGGTCGGGGGCGGATCGCGTGTGTGCTCGCTTCCGTTCCCATGCCCGGTAGTAGGGCGGGATGAGGTCGCGCTCCACAGGGGGTTCGACGGGCTCCGGAGGAGGGGGCGGCGGGTCCTGCCACTCCCAGCGGCAGCGCACGGGCGTGCGGCGGCGCGGGGCTTGGATTCGAGCGGGAGCCAGTGCGGACCGCGCGTGGCGGCCCCGGACAGGCGGGGCTATCGCCCGCCACAGCATCACGAAGAACTGGATCAGGTATCGCACGAGGCGACTCCTCTCGGTTGCCGGGTGGGAAGCCCGGCAAGGACTGAGTAACCTCATGATGCAACTAGGATTCCAACTTTTCAAGGATGGGATTCCTAGTTGTACACTTACGCCCGATATCCAGTTACAGGATTCCTAAAATGTCCCTCTCTGACCGACGACGATCTACGATCAGGGGCATCATGGCCACCAGGTACTCGCCAACCATCAGACGACGTCGCCTGTCCGCTGAGCTGCGACGCATCCGCCAAGCCGCGCGCATGACCAGTGAGGAAGTCGCGAAGGCCGCCGAGCTGTCCAAGTCGACGTACTCCAACATCGAGTCCGGCCTCAAGCAGCGCCCGAAGCTCCCGGAAATCCGAGCCATCCTGAACGCTTGCGGACTGCCGCCCGGCCGCGAGTACGAGGAGATCCTCGACCTGTGCCGCCAGTCCCTCGAACGCGGCTGGTGGAACCGGTACCGAGACGTCCTGGCCGCGAGATACGTGGGCTTCGAGACCGAGGCCAACGCGATCTCCACGTGGGAACCTGTGGTCCTGCCCGGCCTGCTCCAGGTGCCGGGATACATGGAGGTCATCGCCCAGGCCGCGCTGTTGCGGCCGGAGGACATCCACCGCATCGTTGACGCGCGGATGACCCGACAGCGCATCCTGGACGACGAGGACGCACCAGAACTGTGGGCCATCTTTGACGAGACCGCGCTTCTGAGGCTGGAGCAGCACCCGATGGTGCGTCAGGAGCAGGTCCGGCACCTGCTGGACATGGCCGAGCGCCCGAATCTGACCCTCCAGATGACACGCGCGTCCCAGCTCAACGCGGGAAGCGGAGGTCCCTTCGTCATCTTGGAGTTCCCCGAATCGGTCGACCCCACGGTGGTCTATTTGGAAACGGACACCGATGGAATCTACTTGGAGGAGCCCGACGAGGTCGCCCGCTACAGAAACCTGATGAACCACCTACGCCTGGCCGCTCTCCGTCCCGGCGAGACGATCGACCACCTTCGACAGATGATCGAGTAGAAGACCATGACCTCAGTTCCCACCCTGTTGAACTTCCGTAAGTCGAGCTACAGCCAGCCCAGCGGCGGCAACTGCGTCGAGGTCGCGGACACCGGCACCGGTGCCGCCGTCCGTGACACGCAGAACCGTCACCTCGGTCACCTGGAGGCGCCCTCAGCCGAGTGGGCAGCGTTCCTCACCAGCGTTCGTTCCCGGTAACACGCGTAAAGGGGCCGCCAGCGTTCTCCGCTGGCGGCCCCTTCTCAGTTCCTGCAAAACCTGCTCACTGGACCATCCCCGCGTGCGCGGGGAGCAGGGTCATCGAACCAATCTCGTTGTCGGTCAGCGGGGACCATCCCCGCGTGCGCGGGGAGCACTCCTTGTCCTCTACCTGGATGCGCCCAGCGCTGGGACCATCCCCGCGTGCGCGGGGAGCACGCCGTCACCAGGTTGCCCACGGTCGCGCCGAGGGGACCATCCCCGCGTGCGCGGGGAGAACCTGTCCGCGCTGCGCGAGCAGGCGCAGGAGGCGGGACCATCCCCGCGTGCGCGGGGAGAACCCGCCCACCGGCGGCTCCCAGCCGTGGGGCGCGGGACCATCCCCGCGTGCGCGGGGAGAACCATGATGTCGGAGTTTCGGTTAACGGCGCCCGGGGACCATCCCCGCGTGCGCGGGGAGAACTTCGACGCGGCCGACCTGCTCACACGGGAGGGGGGACCATCCCCGCGTGCGCGGGGAGAACAGTCACTGACCTGGGAAATTACCAGCGACAAGCAGCCGAATTTCCAACTTCCCGAGAAACAGACATTTCACCCACAGAGCCAAGTCCGAACCATCCCATGGTTTCACACACAGGACCGGCGCACTCGCCCTACTGATCAGGACCGCGACCAACGAGACACCTGCGCAACGCACCCCGACCGGAGGTCGCGTCCGGACTGTCTCCGACCTGCGGCACCATGGAGGCGACCACCGCCGCCGGCCCCGAGGAGCTGCCATGTCCGACCAGCGCTGTGCCTGGGCACGGGGGTCCTCCGAGCTGATGGTGGCCTACCACGACCAGGAGTGGGGCAGGCCCTCCCGCGACGACGCGCACCTGTTCGAGATGCTCGTCCTGGAGGGCGCGCAGGCCGGGTTGTCCTGGTCCACCGTGCTCAACAAGCGGGAGAACTACCGGCGGGCCCTGGAGGGCTTCGACCGGGAGCGGATCGCGGAGTACGGCCAGGAGGACACCGACCGGCTCCTCCAGGACGCCGGGATCATCCGCAACCGGCTCAAGGTGGCCTCGCTCCCCCGCAACGCCCGGGCCTTCGGGGACGTGCGCGAGGAGTACGGCACCTTCACGGCCTACCTGTGGGGCTGGGTGGACGGAACGCCCGTGGTCAACCGCTTCACCGAACCCTCCGAGGTCCCGGTGAGCACCCCGCTGTCGGACCGGGTCAGCAGGGACCTGAGGAAGCGCGGCTTCACCTTCGTGGGCACCACCATCGTCTACTCCTACCTCCAGGCCGTGGGCGTGGTCGACGACCACCTGGTCGCCTGCCCGGCCAAGCCCGCCTGACCGCCGCCGACCGCTCCGACCGCGGCCCGACCATGGCCCGGCCGCGGCTCGGCGTCGGCTCGGTGACGAGGCAGCGGCGGGG
>NZ_QPFC01000576.1:0-4576 GCF_003427465.1 Nocardiopsis sp. TNDT3
GTTCCGGCTCGGGCACGGGCTCGGGCGGGGAGGGAGGCGGCATCGGGGTCGGAGGGAACGGATCCGGCGGCATCGGCCCCGGTTCGCGCAGGGTGCCGTCACGGGTACGGGTGTGCATCTGTCCTCCTCACGGGCGCGGCCCGCGGACTCTGCCGCCCGCGCGCCGCACCGCTCGTCAGGCCCCGGCCCGCAGCCGGGGCAGAACCTCCTCCGCGTAGAACGCGAAGAAGCCGTCCTGGTCGTCGCCCACCTGGCAGACGTAGACCTCGTCCACACCGGCCTCCAGGTACGGGCGGATCGCCGCCACGTGCACCTCCGGGTCGGGTCCGCAGGCGATCTCCTCCGCCACCATGTCCTCCGTGACCAGCCCCTGGGTGAGCTGTTCGAAGTGTCGGGGCAGCGGCAGCAGTTGGGGCGCCTCCCCCGCCAGCGCCTCGTTGGGCCAGCGCTCGTGCGCCACCCGCCGGGCCTCGGCCTCGCTCGGCGCCCAGCAGACCTTGAGCCCGCCCTGGACGGGTTTGCCGTCGCCGCCCCAGGCGCGGAAGTTCTCGACCGTCTCGTCGCTGGGCGCCACCTGGATCAGGCCGTCGGCCTCCCTGGCCGCCAGCCCCGTGGCCTTGGGGCCGAACGCCGACATGTAGATCCCCGGCGGCTCCTCCGGCAGCGTGTACAGGCGCGCGGTGTCCACCTCGTAGTGGCGGCCCCGGTGGGTGACGAGCTTGCCGGTCCACAGCTTGCGCATCACCTCCATGGCCTCCTCCAGCATCTCCAGGCGCCGGGCCGCGGGCGGCCAGGGCTGGCCGAGGATGTGCTCGTTGAGCGCCTCGCCGGTGCCCACGCCCAGGGTGAACCCGCCCCGGACCATCGACGCGGCGGTCGCCGCGGCCTGCGCGACCACCGCCGGGTGCACACGCGTGGTGGGGCAGGTCACCGCCGTGGTGACCGGCAGGGACGTCACCTGCCCGATGGCGCCGACCACCGACCACACGAAGGGGCTCTGCCCCTGCGCGTCCAGCCAGGGGTGGTAGTGGTCGGAGATCCACAGGGAGTCGAACCCGGCCTCCTCTGCGGCCCGCGCCTGGCGGACCAGTTCCCGGGGCCCGTGCTCCTCGCTGGCGAGAAAGTATCCGAAACGCGTCACGTCGTGCTCCCCCGATTCGCGGTCGCCGGTCGCCGTTCACCGCGGCGGCCTCCGGTCAGCGGCCGGGCCCGCCCGGTCCCGGCCCGGACCCTTCCGGTCCGTCGGCGTCCGGCCCCCGGTCCCCGGAGGTGCCGCCGCCCTCGTCGTCCCTCTGGTTGAGGCGCCTGCTCGCGCGCTCGTTGAGCGCCGTGGGCAGCTTCAGCACCCGGTTGACCACGGTGTCGTCCGCCTCGCGCCCGGGCCTGCGCTCCACGGATCCGCCCGGATCCGGCAGGACCCGGTCCATGACGCGCATGGCGCCCTGGACGAAGGAGGGGCACAGCCCCCGCGCGACGATGGCCGCCCGGGCCAGTGGCGTGAGCACCAGGTAGCTGCGCCCCCGCGCGGCCGCCTCCACGATCCGGCGCGCCGCGCGCTCCCCGCTCACCGAGACCAGGGGCAGCCCGGCGCCCAGGGAGAACCAGGTGTACTCGTGTTCGGGGTCTCCGGAGAAGACGGCGGCCTTGTGGGAGCCGGTGCGCATCAGCCCCGGGACCACCGTGGTGGTCCGCACGCCACGGCGGGCGACCTCGGCTCCCAGTCCCTCGGAGAGGCCGACCTCGGCGAACTTGGCGCAGGAGTAGGGCAGCAGGTGCGGCACGCTCAGGTGGCCGCCGATGGAGGTGATGGTGACCAGGGAGCCGCGGGTGCGCTCCAGCGGGCCGATGGCGGCCCGGGAGATGCGCAGCGGCGCCCAGAACATGGTCTCCATGGCGTCGCGGAAGTGGCTCTCCGAGAGCGTCTCCTGCGGCCCCACCTGGATGATGCCCGCGTTGTTGACGACGAAGTCCAGGTGGCCGAAGGCCGCGGTGGCCTCCTCGACCAGCTCCTGGGCGCACTCGGGGTCGCGGACGTCGCACCGGACGCCGCGCGCCCGCACGCCCCGCTGCTCCAGGTCGGCCACCGCAAGGTCGAGTTCGTCCTGGTCGCGGGCGCAGATCACGACGGACGCGCCGCGCCGGCCGAACTCGCGGGCCAGCTGGAGTCCGAGCCCGCGGGAGCCGCCGGTGATGAGCGCGACCCTGCCGTCCAGCAGGGCGGGCCGTCGCGGACCGGCCAGCGCCGCGGCTCCCAGGCCCAGGGCGGCACCCGCCACCATCCAGGGGACCGTCCCGCCGCGTCGGCGGCGCCGCCGCGGTTCGGGTTCGTCCCACCGGTCACGCCTGTCCCGGATTCGGGACGCCGCCCAGCCCGCACCGGCCAGGACCAGGGGCGCCCTGCCGCGGATCACCGGCCGCCCCGTCCGCCGTGGCCGCGGGCCGGGCCCGCGGTGGATGCCAGCGCCATGTCACTCCCTGTGCGTCGGAGAAGAGCGTTCCAGGGGGATGTGGGTGTACGGCTACCCGAGGCGGCGGAGCGAAAACGACCGGTGGCCGCGCTCCGGTCCGCGTCCCCGGGCCGGGTTCCCGTCAGCGGCGGCGGGGACCGCGGACACCGCCGCGAACACGGGAGCGGTGTTTCGCGCCCCCGTGTCCCGGCGGGGCCGGGGACCGCCTCACTGGCCGCCGGGCCGGTAGTCGCCCTTGGGCTTGGCGGGCTGGTTGGGGACGCCCTGCGGCGGCGGGCTGAACGCGGGAGCTGCGGTGTCCTCGCTCACCGGTGAGCCGCCGGCGGGCGGCCCCGGGCGCTCGGGCTGGAAGTCCTGCGAGCCCCCGGAGGGTTCGGCGCCCTGCTCCAGCTCCGTCAGGCGGTGCTCCAGGATCTCCAGGACGTTGATCCGGTTGGCGTGTTCGGACTCGTAGTGGATGAGCTGGCGCATCTGGTCGGCGTCGAGCGAGCGGACACGGTGCTGGAGCGTCCCCAGCGGAAGGCCCTCGTAGCCCTCGATCGGGGGCTGGGTCTCGTGATGCATCGACGTTCACTCCCTCTTCTGTCTGTACGGAACCGGGGTGACAGGCGTACGGGCTACCCGTGAGCCCCCGCACGAAACCGCAGGTGGCCGTGGCGGCGACGGGTTCCGGCCCCCGGCGGCGGGACTCCTCGGCACGGGCGGGAGCGACGGGGGCGGCCGTGGCCGGCACGGTTCCGGATGCCCCGAACCGCCGACGCGGGGGCGCTGTTGGTGCGCCTGTCCCGCGCGCTGTACTCTCCGCACGCCGGTCCGCCCGCCCGCGCGCGGGGACCCGGCGCACAGCCACACGAGGGAGAGATGCCATGACCTACGTCGCCGCCCCCGAGCGGTACGAGACGATGCCCTACCGGCGGTGCGGCCGCAGCGGCCTGCGGCTGCCCGCCCTGTCCCTGGGGCTGTGGCACAACTTCGGCCACGAGCGCGGTATCGAGGACCAGAGAGCCGTCCTGCTGCGCGCGTTCGACCTGGGCGTGACCCACTTCGACCTGGCCAACAACTACGGCCCCCCGCCCGGCTCCGCGGAGGAGAACTTCGGGCGGGTCATGACCCGGGACCTGCGCCGCTACCGCGACGAGATCGTGGTCTCGACAAAGGCCGGGTACCTGATGTGGCCCGGCCCCTACGGCGAGTGGGGCTCGCGCAAGTACCTGCTGTCCAGCCTGGACCAGAGCCTGGAGCGCATGGGCCTGGAGTACGTGGACGTGTTCTACCACCACCGGCCCGACCCCGACACCCCGCTGGAGGAGTCCATGGGCGCGCTGGACACGGCCGTGCGCCAGGGCAAGGCCCTGTACGCGGGCGTGTCCAACTACTCCCCCGAGCAGACGCGCGAGGCCGCGGCGATCCTGCGCGACCTGGGCACGCCGATGCTCATCCACCAGCCCTCCTACTCGATGTTCAACCGGTGGGTGGAGGACGGACTGCTCGACGTGCTCGACGAGGTCGGCGCGGGCTCCATCGCCTACTCCCCGCTGGCACAGGGGCTGCTGACCGACCGCTACCTCCACGGTGTGCCGGAGGGTTCGCGGGCGGCCGGGAGCAGCCCCTTCCTGAACGCCGAGGGCATCACCGAGGAGGTGCTGGAGCGGGTGCGCGGGCTCGACGGGATCGCCCGGCGGCGCGGGCAGTCACTGGCGCAGATGGCGCTGGCCTGGGTGCTGCGCGGCGGCCGGGTGACCTCGGCGGTGATCGGCGCGAGCAGCGTCGAGCAGCTGGAGGACAACGTGGCCGCGGTGGCCGACCTGGAGTTCGACGCCGGGGAGCTGGCCGAGATCGACCGGTACGCTCCCCGCGCGCGCTGAGCGGGTGGTCCGCCCGTTCCTGGTCAGGGCGGTGGACAGGTGCCCCCGCGCGCTGGGCGGGTGGCGGACCTGGCCGACATCGGCACCCGCCGCGAGGTGTACCCCCGCGCTGAGCGGGTGGGTCAGGACCTCGCACTCCACGAGGGCGCGCGGGGGTACGCCTCCGCGCGCTGACGTCCCTACCGCCCGGCTGTCCCCTTCCGCACCAACGTCCTCTGCCACCCCACCGGCCCCGCCGCGGAC
>NZ_QPFC01000577.1:0-4394 GCF_003427465.1 Nocardiopsis sp. TNDT3
CCCCGCCCCCCGACGACGACCGCCCCGGCTCCGAGTACCGCCTCTGACCACGGATGGCCGAACGCCGGCTGCGCCATCCCCGGGAGATCCCCCTCCTGGTCGTGTGCGTGGGGGTGACCCTGCTCGCCGTGGTGGGCGCGGTCAGCCGCGCCTACTCGGGTGAGCCCAACCAGCCGCTGCTCCTGCTGAGCATCCCCGCGCTCGTGTACTTCGTGCGCGGGCAGCAGTACGCGCGCCAGCGGGTCAACGGGGTGCGCATCACCGAGAACCAGTTCCCCGAGGCCCACCGGATGGTCACCGAGGCCGCCGCCGCGTTCCGCATGAAGAAGGTGCCCGAGGCCTACGTCGTGCTGGGCAACGGCGAGCTCAACGCGTTCGCCTCCGGGCACGGCTTCCGGCGCTACGTGGCCGTCACCAGCGACCTGTTCGAGGTGGGCGACCGGCTGGCCGACGCCGACACGCTGCGGTTCGTCATCGGCCACGAGGTCGGCCACATCGCGGCGGGCCACACGTCGTTCTGGCGCCAGTTCGGGATCTCGGTGGCCAACGTGATCCCCGGCGTGGGCACCAGCCTGAACCGCGCGCAGGAGTACACCGCGGACAACCACGCCCACGCGTTCTGCCCCGAGGGCATGCAGGGGCTGCGGGTGCTCGCCGCGGGCAAGTACCTGTACCCGGCCGTGGACTTCCACGACATCGCCGCCCGCGCGCGCACCGACACGGGCTTCTTCGTGCTGCTGGTCAACCTCCTGTCCAGCCATCCCGTGAACACGTTCCGCTTCGCCGCCCTGGCCGACCGCACCAGACCGGGAAGGGTCTTCTAGAGGCGGGGTCCGCCCCGTGCGGGACGGGGTCGTTCCGGGCACAGGGACCGGTCCTTCCAGGTTCCGCGCGGTCCGCCCGTGCGGGACGGGGACCGTCCTTCCGCCCTAGCCCTGCCCGACCCGCCCGGCCAGCCGCGCCGCCGCCTGCGCGGGCAGCGGCTCGTGGCGCGCGTACTCCCGGCTGAACACGCCCGTGCCGTGCGAGATCGACCGCAGGTCCACCGCGTACCGGACGATCTCCAGCTCCGGCACCTCGGCGCGCACCACCGCCCGACCGCCCCGCACCGACTCGGTCCCCACCACCCGGCCGCGCCGGGCCGACAGGTCGCTCAGCACCGCGCCCAGGTAGGCGTCGTCCACCTCCACGGACACCTCGTCCACCGGTTCCAGCACCGCCAGCCGCGCCGCGGCCGCCGCGTCCCTGAGCGCCAGCCGCCCCGCCTTCTGGAAGGCCATGTCCGAGGAGTCCACCGAGTGCGCCTTGCCGTCGTAGAGCGTCACCCGGATGTCCACCAGCGGATACCCCGCTCCGGAGCCCGCTCCGTCCCCCGACCCCGCGCCGCCCTTCGCGCCGGTCCCCGTCCCGACGCCGTCCGCCATCTGCGCGCGCACGCCCTTCTCCACGGACAGCACGAACTGGCGGGGCACCACCCCGCCCACGATCTCGTCGACGAACTCCAGGCCCGCGCCCGACTCCAACGGCTCCACGCGGATCCGGCAGACACCGAACTCCCCGTGCCCGCCACTCTGCTTCACGTTCCTCCCGGTGCCCTGCGCCGGAACCGCGAAGGTCTCCCGCAGCGGCACGCGCACCTCCCCGGTGCCGACCCGCACCCCGTGGCGGTGCTCCAACCGGTCCAGCGCGGCGTCCAGGTGCGCCTCGCCCAGGCTCCACAGCACCATCTGGTGGGTCTCGGCGTTCACCTCCACGCGCAGCGACGGGTCCTCCGCCACCAGCCGGGCCACCGCCTGCGAAAGCTTGTCCTCGTCCCCCGAGGACTCCGCGCCCACCGCCACCGGCAACAGCGGACGCGGGAAGCGCCACGGCGCCACGCGCACCGGCCGCTCCGGCTCGGAGAGGGTGTCGCCGGTGCGGGCGTCGGGAAGCCTTGCCACCAGGCACAGGTCTCCGGCGACCACCTGGCCCACCGGCCGGTTCTCGCGGCCCAGCGGCACGGACAGCGGTCCCGTGCGCTCGTCGTTGCCGGTCCGGTCCAGCTCGTCCTGGCCGGTCAGCCCGCACGGGACTCCGTGGCCGTGCAGGTGGACACGGGTGTCGGGGCGCAGGGTCCCCGAGAAGACGCGCACCAGGCTCACCCGGCCCACGTACGGGTCACCGGCGGTGCTGAGGACCTGCGCGACCAGGGGGCCGTCCGGATCGCAGGACAGCCCCGCCACCGGTTCGCCCTCCGGTGTGGAGGTCTCGGGAAACGGGCGCCGGGTCGGGTCCGGGCACGAGAGCGGCAGTTCGCGCAGCAGTTCGCGCACACCCACCCCGGTCGTGGTGCTGATCGCCAGGACGGGATGGAAGCCGCCCGCGGCGACCGCCTTCTGGAGGTCGTCGATGAGCAGGTCGGGGTCGAGTTCGCCGCCCTCCATGTAGCGCTCCATGAGGGCCTCGTCCTCGCTCTCGGTGATGACCTCCTCGACGAGGGTCTCCCGGAGCGGTCCGGCCGCCTCGCGCAGCCAGTCCGGCACCGGACGCGCCGAGGGGGCGGATCCGGGCCCGCCCCCTCCGGCGCGGCCGGAACGCTTCGCGAGCTCGGAGCCGTCGGAACCGCCGACGCCAGCGGACGCGCCGGAGTAGTCGTAGTACCGCTCGGAGACCAGCCCCCACACGCCGACCACGCGGCGGTCGTCCCCCGTGCCCTCCACGGCCGGGACGTAGGCGGGGTGCACGCCCGGACCGAACGCCTCCCGGCACTGGGCGACCACCTCGTCGTAGTCCGCGCGCGGGTGGTCGATCCTGGTGACGGCCACCGCCCGGGGCATGCCGACGGCGGCGCACTCCTCCCACAGCACGCGGGTGCGGCCGTCCACGCCCTCCAGGGCGGACACGACGAACAGGGCGGCGTCGGCCCCGCGCAGCCCGGCGCGCATCGCCCCGATGAAGTCCGCGTACCCGGGGGTGTCCAGCAGGTTGACCTTGACGTCGCCGACCATGACCGGGTTGACGGTGAGGTTGACCGACCGCCCCTGCCGGATCTCGACCTCGTCGTGGTCGCTGACGGTCGTGCCCTCCTCGACGCTGCCGGGGCGGCCGACCTCCCCGGCGGCGGCGAGCAGCGCCTCGACCAGGCTCGTCTTACCGGCGCCGGACGGCCCGACCAGCGCGATGTTGCGGATGTCGCGGGGCCCGTCGGCCCTCGGTACGGCTCCGGCTGAGGCTCCGGTTCCGTTGACGTTGCGATCTGCCATCCCTGCTACCCAGCCCTTCGTGGTCCGAGCGGTGGCCGCACGGAACGGGCGGACCCGCTCATGCTGTGACCTGTGTCACTTCTACGGTCGCCCTTCTCGGGCCGCACGGCAAGAGGTGGTCAGGAGCTGGAGCAGCCGTGGATGAAATACGGCACGTGCACTATGACTCGTTTCGGACCCCTACTATTGCCCCGTGCCATGGTCGGAGTCTCTCCCTCAGTTCAGCCTCGCCGGGACCGTCCTGACGGTCCTGCTGCTCCTCTTCGCGGCGTTCGGCGAACCCCTCCTCGGCAGGAAGGCGTTCACGTGGCTGTCCCGTAGGCGCGACGGCGACGCGCGCGCCCTCACCCTCCTGCACGCCGTCACCATGGGGATCCACGTGCTGTGGGGCCTGGTGGTCTTCGGGGTGCTGCTGCTCTCGCCGAACCTGGTCGCCGCGGACCTGGGCCTGCGCCTGCCCGACGCGTGGGGGCCGATCGCGGGCGGCGCCGTCGGCGGCCTGCTCGCCCTCACGGTGTTCTGGCTGCTGGTCAACGGGCTTCCGAGGGGGCCGGGGCGCTCCGGCCGCGGCGGGAGGCCGGCGCGCGGCAGACGCGCCCAGGGCGCGAGCGCCCGAGGGCGGCGCTCCTCCGCGCCGCTCAGCCTCCCCCAACCCGAGCGCGACCGGGGGCTGCTCGCACCGCGCACCACCGCCGAACGGGCGATGGCCGCCGGGGTGGCCGTCACCGGGGGCGTGTTCGGGGAACTGCTCTACCGGGGCCTGTTCATCCTCCTGGTCGCCAGCATGGGCGTGCCGCTGTGGATCGCCGCCGCGCTGTCGGTGCTGCTGTTCTCCGTCGCGCACCTCTACCAGGGCTGGTGGGGCCTGGTCAGCGCCGGCGCCTCCGGCACCCTCTTCACCGTCCTGTACCTGGGGACCGGAAGCGTCTGGGTGCCGGTCCTGGTCCACGTGGCGCTCAACCTGCGCTCCCTCGTCTTCCCGCCCGCCGACGTCCGCGAGGCGGGGGAGCGGGAGCACCGCGAGGACGAGGGGGACCCCGAGGCCTACGAGGAGTACGACGAGTACGGGGAGTACGACGAGTACGAGCACCACGGCCACGGGTACGAGGACGGATCCTCCACCGGGGAACAGCCGCTGACCGACGCCGAGGA
>NZ_QPFC01000578.1:0-4992 GCF_003427465.1 Nocardiopsis sp. TNDT3
GGCCCCGCGCCCCTTCCCGGGGCCCCGCGCCGCGGACCCTAGACCGGCTGGTCGAAGCGGGGCGTGCGCGCGAACAGGTCGGTCACCTCGCCCGACACCTCGAAGGGGGCCGTGCCGCGGCGGAAGACGATCGCCGGGCCCGGCGCGTCCGGCTGCACCGCGGCGCCGCCCACGGTCGCGCGGACCACGTCCGACCCCGCGCCCCGCACGCGCAGGTGCGTCCCCTCGCGCAGGCCGAGGACGTCCACGTCGTTGGCCTCCAGGAACTCCGTCAGCCGGGTCTCACGGGTCTCGCCCTGGTGCGTGGACCGGGGGTCGGCGTCCAGGTAGTGCGGGTTGATCTGGAACGGGACGAACCCCAGCGCGGTGAAGGACGGCGGCTCCACGATGGGCATGTCGTTGGTGGTGCGCAGCGTGGGGGCGGTGATGTTGGTGCCCGCGCTCGCCCCCATGTAGGGCAGCCCGGCCAGGACGCGGTCGCGCAGGTCGTCCAGGAGCCCGGTGCGCTGGAGGGCGGCCACGAGGCGGAACGTGTTGCCCCCGCCCACGAAGACGGCCTGCGCCTCGTCCAGGACCCGCGCGGCCCCGGCGTCCGCCGGGACCCCCGTCACGCGGATTCCGCGCGCCGCGAAGGCCTCGGCCACCCGCGCGGTGTAGGCGCCGTGGTCGCCCCCCGCGAACGGCACGAACGCGACCGCGTCGCGGCCGTCGAGGAAGGCCTCCACCTCCTCCCACGCGTGGTCGAGGTAGCCCCGGCCGTGGTTGGTCGAGTTGGAGAAGAGCAGCAGCTCGGGCATGGTCCCCCTTCAGGGAGCGGTCGGGCGCGGGGAGGGGCGGGAGCCGTGCCCCCGCCTCCAGTTGCGCGTGGGCGGTGCCGGGCGGCGGTTGGACAGCAGCCCGGTGAGACCGTCGGCCGCGGCGCGCAGCGGCGCCAGGTGGTCGAGCAGGTCGTCGTCGTGGTCGGAGTGCTTGTTCTCCACCAGCGTCACGGAGCCGACCGGGCGCTTGCCGCCGAACACGGGGACGGCCAGCGCGCGGGACGCGGCGTCGTACTCGCCCTGGGAGAGCGCGTAGCCCTGCTCGACGGCCTCGTCGAAGAGCTCCTCGACCTGCTGTTCGTCGAAGGGCGTGAGGTCGGAGAAGCGGGCGGAGGGGCGCCCCGCCAGCAGGGCCCTGCGCTCCGCCGGGTCCAGGAAGGCGAAGTAGGCCCGGGAGGTGGCCCCGGCGTGGGCGGGGTAGAGCTCGTCGAGGAAGGGGTGGGAGCGGCGCGGGCCCTCCGAGCCGCCGACCGCGGCGATGCAGCGCACGTGCGCGCCGTCGGGGACGCAGAACAGGCAGGTGCGGCCGCTGGAGCGGGCCAGATCGGCGAGCAGGGGTTCGGCCAGGACGGAGAGGCCGCCCGAGCGCTCCCACAGCCCGGCCATGCGCCACATGGCGGGGCCCATGCTGTAGCGGCGCGTGTCGGGGTCGGCGCGCAGGAACCCCTTGCCCGCCAGGGAGGCCAGGAGGCGCTGGGCGGTCGACTTCGACAGGCCGAACTCGTCGGCGAGTTCGAGGACGCCCCAGCTCGTGCGGTACTCGTCGAAGCTGAGGAGGACGTCGAGCGCCCGGTCGACCGTCTGGAGCGGGCCGGTGCGTTCCGTGGAACCGGTGGACATGGAAGCCCACCCTACGTCCCGCGGAGGGACCGGCACCCCCGGCTTCGGGGATCGAAATGTGATCTTAACTCCCACATAGTGGGAAACCTTTGCCCCGGCGGGTGAACGGGAGGCAGCCTGGGCGTGACGGGCCAGGACGCGGCAGCCGCGCACCGCAGGCCTTTGACCAGCGACACTCCGTCCTCGACGGACGTGAGCCATCCCTGAAGGACACACATGGAACCGTCGGCACCTGGTTCGTCCACCGAACCGCAGACCCCGGGAAGCGCCCGCCACCCGCGCGCGTTCGAACCCGTCGTCGTCATCGTCACCGTCCTGGTGAGCCTCCTCGGGGCGGTGATCGGCATCCACATGATCACGACGCTCGGGGTCTCGCCCAACACCAGCGTCATCGGCGCGGTCGTGGCCATGCTCATCGGCCGGATCGGGTTCCTGGGGCTGCGCTCGATGCGCAACACCAACCGGCAGAACCTCATCCAGTCCTCGATCTCCGGCGCGACCTTCGCCTCGGCGAACTCCCTGCTCACCCCGATCGCCATCCCGTTCCTCTTCGGCCGCCCCGACCTGGTGTGGCCGATGCTGCTGGGCGCGTCCCTGGGCCTGCTCATCGACGTGTTCGTGCTCTACAAGGCGTTCGGCTCCCGGTTCCTGCCCGCCGACGCGGCCTGGCCGCCCGGGGTGGCGGCGGCCGAGACCATCAAGGCCGGTGACCGGGGCGGACGCCAGGCGGCCATCCTGGTGGGCGGCGGCGCGGTCGGGCTCGGCGCCTCCTTCCTGGGCATGCCGATGTCGGCGGCGGGCATCGCCATGATCGGCAACGTCTGGGCCCTGCTCATGTTCGCCGTAGGCCTGCTCGTCGCCCAGTACTCCCCGGCGGTCATCGGGATCGACCTCAACTCGATCTACGTGCCGCACGGCGTCATGATCGGCGCGGGCGTGGTCGCGCTGGCGCAGATCGTGGTCATCCTCGCCGGCCGCCAGAGCCGCAGGGAGAGGGAGCGCGAGGCCGCCCGCGACCGCGCCGCCCAGGACGACCCGTCCCTGGCCTACACCGTGGACCGCGCCACCCTGGGCCGGGCCCTGGGCTCGGGCTACGTGCTGTTCGCCCTGGGCGCCCTCGTGCTCGCGGTCACCGGCGGGATCTGGGCGGACATGAGCTGGCTGGGCATCCTCGGATTCGTCCTGTTCGCCGCCGTGGCCGCCCTGGTCCACGAACTCATCGTCGGCCTGGCCGCCATGCACGCGGGCTGGTTCCCCGCCTTCGCGGTCACCCTCATCTTCCTCATCCTCGGCCTGGCGCTGGGCATCCCCGGGGTGCCGCTGGCCCTGCTCGTGGGCTACTGCGCGGCCACCGGCCCCGCCTTCGCGGACATGGGCTACGACTTCAAGGCCGGGTGGGTGCTGCGCCGCGACCGCCGCCCCTACACCGCCTTCGAGCTCGACGGACGCCGCCAGCAGCTCATCTCCTCCATGATCGGGTTCGCCGTCGCCATCGGCATGGTCGCGCTGCTCTGGCAGGGCCTGTTCGAGGACGGCGCCGTGCCGCCCACCTCGATCGTCTACGCCGACACCATCAAGGCCGGGCTGAGCGACCCCTCCGTCCTGCTCCAGCTCGCCCTGTGGGCCGTGCCCGGCGCGATCGTGCAGCTCCTGGGCGGCCCCCGGCGCCAGATGGGCGTCCTGCTCGCCACCGGTCTGCTCGTGGCCACGCCCAACGCCGGATGGCTCGTCCTGGCCGGGCTGGCGATCCGCCTGGTGTGGGAGCGCCGCCGCGGCGAGAAGGGCGAGCAGGAGATCGCCCTGGTCGGCGCCGGGCTCATCGCCGGGGACTCCGTCCACTCCGTCGGCACCGTCTTCAGCCGCTGAACCCGGGAGGAACCATGACACGACTCGGAGTCGTCACCATCGGCCAGGCGCCGCGCACGGACCTGACCCCGGAGATCACCGCCCTGGTGCCCGAGGCCACCGTGGTCGAGCGGGGCGTCCTGGACGGCCTCACCCGCGACCAGATCGAGGCGCGGCCGGTCGCCCCCGACGACCACGCCCTCACCACCCGCCTCGCCGACGGCACCTCCGTCGTCCTGGGCGAGTCCCTGGTCATGGAGCGCCTGCCGGGACTGCTCGCCGACCTGGAACGCGAGGTGGACGCGGTGCTGCTCGCCTGCACCGGCGCCTTCCCGGAGCTGGAGCACACCAAGCCGCTCTTCGTGCCCGACCGGATGATCGCCTTCGGGGCCGCGGCCCTGCTCGGCGACACCGGGCGCCTGGGCGTCGTGTGCCCCCTGCCCGAGCAGAGGCGCGACACCGAGGCCAAGTTCGGCCGCCGCCTGCCCGCCGGGGCCCGGGTGCTCACCGACGTGTGCTCCCCCTACACCGGCACCCCCGACGGCCTCGCCGCCGCCGCACGGCGTCTGGCCGACGCCGGAGCCGACCTCCTGGCCCTGGACTGCGTCGGCTACACCGAGGAGATGCGCGCCCGCGCGGCCGCGGCCTCGGGCCTGCCGGTGGTCCTGGCCCGGTCGGTGTGCGTGCGCCTGGCCTCGGAGGTCCTGGACTCGCTCGGCGCGCGGACGGGGGCGGCGGCATGAGGATCGGCGTCATCCGGGTGGTCACCACCGACGACCGGGAGCAGCTCGACGCGCACGGCCGCGTCATCCGCGAGGAGCTCGGCGTGGACACCGTCTCGCGGTGCCTGCCCGACCAGCCCGACGGCGTGCACGACGACGCCACCTTCGCGCTCGCCTCGGCCAAGGTCGCCGACCTGGCCGCGCGCATGGAACGCGAGGACGGCGTGGACGCGCTGCTCGTCAGCTGCGCCGCCGACCCGGGCCTGGCCCTCGCCCGCGCCGCGGTCGGCGTTCCCGTCGTCGGCGCGGGGGAGGCCGCGGCCCGCCGGGCCCTGGAACTGGGCTCGAAGGTCGGCGTCCTGGACCTGACCACCCGCACCCCGGACTCGGTCACCTCCGTGCTCGGACCCGCCCTCGTCGCCGCGCTCGTGCCCGAGGGCGTGCGCCGGACCCACGACCTGCGCACCGACGCGGGCCTGGCCGCCTCGGTCCGGGCCGCCGAACGCCTGGTCGCCATGGGCGCGGACACCCTGATGTTCGCCTGCACCGGCATGACCACCATCGGCCTGGCCGCCCGCCTCACCGACCGGGTCGGCGTCCCCGTCGTGGACGCCGTCCGCGCCGGGGCGCGCGCCGCCGTGCGTGCGGCCGAAGGCGCGGCGGAGGGCCCGGCCCGGGGCTGAGCCCGAAACCGCGACAACACGGCAACGCGCCAACGCGACAAGCCGTGTCGCCCGCGCGCACAGGCCGCGCGGCTACCACCCGAA
>NZ_QPFC01000057.1:0-3343 GCF_003427465.1 Nocardiopsis sp. TNDT3
CGGAGCCGATCGCCTCCGGGAGGCGCGCTCCGGGCCCGGGGTGTCAGCCCCTCAGCACCTCGGTCAGGCTCGTCAGGCTGTCCCCGCCGCGCCCGGCCGCGACCCCTCTGCGCATCACGTCCAACACGGCGGCGGGCAGGGAGCCGTCCACGCCGGAGGCCTCCACCGTGTGCAGCACGTGCTCCATGCTGGCCGCGGCCATGGTCAGGCGGTCCACGTCGCCCCCGTGCTCGCCCGCGTCGACGCGCGGCGCGTAGAACTCCAGGAAGTACCGGAAGTCCATGGTCTTCAGGGCGATGGGAAGGAACTCCCGCGCCGAGACGCCGTTGGCCGAGGCCGTGGCCTGGGCGTGCACGTAACCGACCAGGCCCGTCCAGAACATGTCCATGCCCAGTTGGTAGAACAGCGCGGCCAGACCGGGGTCATCCCCCAGGTACTCGATGCCCGTCAGCACCTCCAGGGCGGACCGGTGGGTCTCGACGGCCTCCTTCGGGCCGCTGTAGTAGGTCATGGCGTCCGTGCCGCCGATGGCGGGCGGCGGGACCTGGACCCCGCCGGTGACCTGTACGGCTCCGCGCCCGGCGGTCCAGCGCGCCGCCTCGCGGACGCGGTCGGGGGTGTCGGAGCTGAGGTTGACCAGGGTGCGCCCGGCCAGCGCCGACGGGTCGGCGGTGCCGAGGACGTCGTACATCGCTGCGTAGTCGGTCAGGCTCAGCTCCACGAGCCGGTTCGCCCTCAGCGCCGCCTCCGCGCTCTCCGCCCGCACGGCGCCCCTGGCCACCAGCGGGTCGGCCCGGTGGGCGGTGCGGTTCCACACCGTCACCGCGTAGCCGCTGTCCAGGTAGGCGTCGGCCATGGCCCGGCCCATGGGGCCCAGGCCGATCACGGTCACCGATCCGGTGCTCATCATGCCCTCCACATTTCTAAAACGAACGTTCTACTCAGTCTTGGGGACAGTAGCACAGTCCTAGAACGGACGTTCTATTCACTAGGCTGGGCGCATGAGGACCCAGCACGAGATCGGTACGAGGGAGCGGATCGTCCGGGCGACCTCCCGCCTGATGCAGAGGCAGGGCTACGGAGCCACCGGACTCAAGGAGATCTCCCGTGAGGCCGAGGCGACTTTGGGCTCGGTCTACCACTTCTTCCCCGGGGGCAAGCGGGAGCTGGCGGTCGAGGCCGTCCGCCACGGGGACGAGGAGTTCGCCCTGGCCCTGCGCGAGGTGTTCGCGCGCGTGGACGACCCGGCCGAGGCGATCGTCGCCTGCACCCGGGACCTGGCCGCGGGGCTGCGCGCCTCCGGCTGGCTCGACGGCTGCCCCATCACCACCGTGGCCCTGGAGAGCGCCGGACTCGACCCCGACATCCAGGAGGCCGCCGCGCGGGCCTTCGAGAACTGGCGCAGCCTGGTCCGCGACAAGCTGCTGCGCTCCGGGTTCGGGGAGGAGGACGCCCACGAGCTCGCGCACACGGTGGTCGCCGCCCTGGAGGGGGCCGAGATGTCCGCGCAGGTCTCCCGGAGCGAGGCGCCGCTGGAGATCGCCGGAAGGCACCTGGCCCGGCTGGTCGACTCCTACCGCTGAGGGCGGCGGTCCCCGACCGCCGACGCGGCCGGGCGCGTGTCCCGCGCCGCGCGCATGGCGGTGCGGGCTCGGCGTTTCAGGGCGCGGGCGTGCCCTGGTGGTAGTACAGCCGCCACGCGCCGTCCGCGTTGCGGCGCCACAGGGAGCTGCGCAGGGCCCGCGCCCCGTCGGCCTCGGTGGCGTAGGTCAGGTGCACCAGGTCCGGGGCGAGCAGCCGCCCCACCATGTCGCCGACCCGCACCCGGCGCCGTTGCGGCCCCGTCGTGTCCGGGCCGTCCATGGAGGGGAGCTCGGCCAGCATCGTCTCCCGGTCCCAGCGCCTGCCCGATCTGCCCACCTCGGTGAACTCGGGGTCCAGCAGCTCCCCGGCGAGCCTGCGCGAGGCGCGCACGTGGGGTTCCAGCAGCCGCAGCTCCCCCTCGATCACCCGCTGGACCGCCTCGCCCGCCCCGTCTGCGGCTCCGTACACAACCGACCCCCGTCCGAGCTGTCCGACCACGGCGACACCGACCGGGCGGTGCGCGGTCACACCGCGGCGTCGTGTTCACGGGCGGGGCGCAGGTGGTCCAGCTCCCCCTGCGCGACAGGGTAGGGGCGCTCGGCGGGCAGCAGCCGGGCCGCCGCGGCGGTGCCCCCCTCCTGGACCAGGGTGTGCACCCGGTGCGCGAGCGGGGTGACGTCGGTGATCGAGACGATCCACTCGTCCGCGTAGCGCCGCGCGGCCTCGCCCGCCAGCCCCAGTTGCAGGGAGCGGTGTTCCAGCGGGGTCAGGTACAGGTCGCGCTCGGGGTCCCACTGCACACGGGCCGGCGCCTCGCGCAGCCGCGCGCGCCAGGTCTCCCGGTCGGGGTGGACGGCGGGCGCGTGGTGCGACAGGCACGCGTTGCGCAGCGCCCACGCGAAGCCCGCTCGGGTGATCTCCACCGCCAGCACGGTCTCCTGGTCCCTCTTCAGCCCCCATCCGCACCTGTACATCATCCACAGGAACGAAGGCTTGATCCAGGTCATGCGGTCGCGCTTCCAGGCGGAGGGGAAGCGTCCCTCGCGCGCGGCGGCCAGCCCGAGCGAGGGGGCGTAGGCCTGGTAGACGGTGACCGTGCTGTCGGTGTGGAGCGCGCGGATCTGGTGCCTGGGGACGTCCATGGGCCCAGCGTGGTGTCCGGGAACCGGGCGAGGCAAGCGGTTTTCCGCCCACGCCGGGGACCGGTCAGCGGGCGCGGGCGGGCACGTCGGCCTTGAGCAGCATCTCCTCGTACTCCTCCTCGGGATCGGAGTCCAGCACGACCGCTCCGCCCGCGCCGATGGTCAGCTCGCCGCCGCTGAGCACGGCGGTGCGGATGACGATGCTGAGGTCGGCCGCGCCGGAGGAGGACACGTAGCCCAGCGCGCCGGAGTAGACCCCGCGCGCGGAGGTCTCCAGGCGGTCGAGGATGCGCATGGTGCGCTCCTTGGGCGCGCCCGTCATCGACCCGCCGGGGAAGCAGGCGCGGACCGCCTCCACGGCCGACACCCGCGGGCGCAGCACGCCCCGCACGGTGGAGACCAGCTGGTGCACGGTGGCGTAGGACTCGGTGTACATGAACGCGGGCACCTCGACGCTGCCGACCTCGCACACCCGCCCCAGGTCGTTGCGGAGCAGGTCGACGATCATGAGGTTCTCGGCGCGGGTCTTGGCGCCGGTGCGCAGCTCCCGGGCCGCGCGCGCGTCGGCGGCCGGGTCGGCGTGGCGCGGCGCGGTGCCCTTGATGGGGCGGCTCTCG
>NZ_QPFC01000579.1:0-2787 GCF_003427465.1 Nocardiopsis sp. TNDT3
CGCTCGCTGGGCCTGCGCAACGCCGAGCACACCGACGACTGGGTTCCGGTCCTCGCCGCGGCATCCGTCACCTCCCGCCTGCACACCCTGGACCTGTCCCTGGGCACCCTCACCGACAAGGGCGCTCGTGCCCTGGTCGAGGCCGCGCCCGCCTTCGCGCACCTGAAGCGGCTCGACCTGCACCACCACTACCTGTCCGAGGAGATGAGCGAGCACGTCCGGGCCGCCTTCGCCGGGACAGGGGTGGACGTGGACCTGTCCGACCGCGAGGTCGGCAGTGACTGGGAGGACGAGGACTTCGACTACGACTCGGCCTGCTACTACACGGCCGTCGCCGAGTAGGGCCCGCGCCGTCCGTCCTGTCACTCCGGGCTGCTAGATATGTTCCTGCCCGAAACCCCGAGGTAGGAGCCCCCTGTGCCGAACAGCCACCACATCACCGAGTTCGCGGGCCTGCCCGTGGTCGAGTTCCCCGCGGTCGAGACCGAGGAGGGCGGCATCTACTCCGAGGACCCGCCCCAGTCCCCCGAGGCGCTGACCGCGGCGGTCGCCGACCCCGGCTCGGTGGCGTGGCGGCTGCGCGTCTCGTCGGTCTACCCGGCCGAGGACTTCCGGGACTACTTCGCCCGCTTCCTCGCGGCCGTGGACACCGGCCGGGTCCGGGCCCTGATCGTCGGCGGCTGGGGCGACTTCGAGGAGGAGCCGCCCTCGACCGTCCCGCGCGACGCGCTCATCGCCGACGCCGACGCGTTCCCCGAACTGCGGGCGCTGTTCTTCGGCGAGATCCTCCAGGAGGAGTACGAGATCTCCTGGATCCACCAGACCGACCTGGCGCCCCTGGTGGCGGCGTTCCCCCTGCTGGAGGAACTGACCGTGCGCGGCACCGGCGACCCCTACCTGGGCGACGGCAAGCTGGAGCTGGCCCTGGCCGAGCACACCGGCCTGCGGACCCTGGTCCTGCAGACCGGCGGCCTGCCCGGCCAGGTCTCGCGCGAGATCGCCGCCTCGCCGCTGCCCTCCCTGGAGAACCTCGAACTGTGGCTGGGCGTGGAGAACTACCGGGGTGACACCACCCCGGACGACCTGGCGCGGGTGCTCTCCGGCGAGGCCTTCCCCGAACTGCGCTACCTGGGCCTGCGCAACGCCGAGGGCGTGGACGAGTGGATCCCCGTCCTGGCCAAGGCCCCCGTCCTGGCCTCCCTGGACGTCCTGGACCTGTCCCTGGGCATCCTCACCGACAAGGGCGGACAGGCCCTGGTGGAGTCCGCGTCCGCGTTCGCGGGGCTGCGCCGCCTGGACCTGCACCACCACTACCTGTCCGAGGGCGTGCAGGCGCGGATCCGCGCCGCCCTGCCGGGGGTGGAGGTGGACCTGTCCGAGCACCGGGAGCCGTACACCCACGGGGGCGGCGAGCCGTACTACTACACCGCGGTCGCGGAGTGACCCCGGGACGGCCTCTGGTCGTCGTCGGGGTCCCCGGCCACCGGCGCCTGGAACTGTTCGCCGCCGCGGCCGGGGCCCTCGGCCTGCCCGGACCGGTGGTCGTGCCGTGGCGCGATCTGGCCGCCGGGCCGGTGGAGCTGCCGCGTGACGCCCTGGTCCGGGTGGACTCCCCCGGCGGCGACGCCGAGACCGAGCGCCTGCTGCGGGGCTGGGAGCACACCCCCGACCTGTACCGGGCCGAGGGCACCGGCGACCAGCACGCCGGGTTCCGGGCCGCGCTGGACCGGCTCGCCGAGGCGGTGCGCGCCACGCCGGGCGCGGCCCTGCTCCAGGAGCCCGCCGACCTGGTGGACATGTGCGACAAGCGGCGCTGCCACGCCCGCCTGGCGGCGGCCGGGGTGCCGGTGCCGCCCGCCCTGCCCGGACCGGTCACCGGCTACGCGTCGCTGCGCGCGGCGATGGAGGCCCACCGCTGGCCGAGGGTGTTCGTCAAGCCCGCGCACGGTTCCTCGGCCTCCGGCGTGGTGGCGCTGGCCACCGCCTCGGGCGGACGGGTCCGCGCGGTCACCTCGGCCGACCTGGTCCGGGGCGCCGACGGCTCCGTGGAGCTGTACAACAGCCTGCGGCTGCGCACCTACACCCGCGAGGAGGACGTCGCGGCGGTGGTGGACGCCCTGGCCCCCGACCACCTGCACGTGGAGCGGTGGGTGCCCAAGGCGGGGTTCGCGGGCAGGGCCGTGGACCTGCGCGTGGTGGTGGTCGCGGGCCGGGCCGCCCACGTCGTGGTGCGCTCCTCGTCCTCGCCCATGACCAACCTGCACCTGGGCAACGCCCGGGGCGACCTGGCGGCCCTGCGGGAGTCGGTGGGCCCCCACGCCTGGGAGCAGGCGATGGCCACGGCCGAGGCCGCCGCCGCGTGCTTCCCGCGCACCCTGTACGCCGGGGTGGACCTGCTGGCCTCCCCGGGGTGGCGGGAGTTCGCCGTGTGCGAGGTCAACGCCTTCGGCGATCTGCTCCCCGGCGTCCTGCACGAGGGCCGCGACACCTACGCCGAGCAGCTGCACGCCCTGACCACCGGCCGTTTCCCCGTCCCCGAACCCGAGAGCGTATGAACAGCACCGCACCCGACATGAACGCCGTGGTGGGCACGCACGACATCCTGCTGCTCACCCTGGACACCCTCCGCCACGACGTGGCCGCCGAGCTGGCCGAGGCGGGACGCACCCCGAACCTGGCCCGGCTGCTGCCGGACGGGCGGTGGGAGCGCAGGCACGCGCCCGCGAGCTTCACCTACGCCTCCCACCTGGCGATGCTCGCCGGGTTCCTGCCCACCCCCGCCTCCCC
>NZ_QPFC01000580.1:0-4840 GCF_003427465.1 Nocardiopsis sp. TNDT3
GTGGCCGCCACCGCCACCGCCGCCGCCGTGGTCACCACCGCCGTAGCCGTCGTCGTGACCGCCGTCGTGGCCACCGCCGTCGTGGCCACCGCCGTCGTGACCGCCGCCGTCGTGACCGCCGTCACCGGGCTCCCCCCCGTAGCCGGGCTTCTCCGGCTTCTCGGGGTTCTCGGGCTTCTCCGGGGTCTCCGGCTTCTCGGACTCGTCGGGGGTCTCGGGCTCCTCGGGCTTCTCGGGCGTCCAGGTGGAGCTGTCGTCCTCCACCACGGCCCCGCTGTCGGTGCACTGGGCGCCCGCGAGGCCGAGGACGGCGATCGAGTTACCGCAGACGTTGACGGGGGCGTCCAGGTCGGCCACGATCTGGTTGCCGCCGAGGATGGAGCCGTTTCCGCTGGTCGTGGCCGTGGTGTCGGCGTAGGCCACTCCGGCGCCGGCGGCGGTGAAGAATCCCGCGGCCACCAGTGCGGCGATACGGGCGTGCGTGTGGTAGGTCATCGCGTGTCCTTTGGTCAACGAGAAAGATCGGCCAGCTGCTCGTGGACCGCGGACGGAGAGCTTCGTGCTCCGGGGAAGCCGGGGAGAAGGCACGCCCGCCGGATTCGGCGAGGCGGCTGCGCGCAGAGGAGCGCACGGACCGGCCGCGGTCGTGGAGGACGCGGCTAGTCGGGAGCGAAGGAGGGGTCGTCCGCGGCGTCGCGGACAACCAGGGTGGGGTCACCGGGAAGGGCGACCCGCTGGGCCCGGGGAGCCAGGTGGTCGGCCCGGGCCGTCAGGAACCCGGCGGCGCCGGGCGCGGGGAAGGACGGAGACGCGGCGCCGGTGGCGTCCGCTCCGGCCTGGTGGTACCCGCCGCCCGCGATGAGGCGGATGCGCTCACCGGAGCCGTCGTCGCCCGGCGCCCGGTCGGCGCCCTCGTCGGCGACCCGGTGCCAGACGGACGGGTCCACGGGAGCGTGGACGGCCGTCACCCCGCCGGTGCGGTCCCCGTCGCGTTCCGCGCCGGAGCCCTCGTCCTCGTCGGACGCGGAGCGCTTGGGCGCGGGTGCGGTCGGGGAGAGTTCGTCGGCGCCGCCGAGGACGGGCAGGCCGAGCGGCGTCGCGGTGCCCGCGGAGCCGCCGATCCGGTCCTGCACGGCCCGGGTGGACTCGGCGAGCCCCTCGGAGACCGTGCCCACCAGGCTGCCGTCGCGCAGCGAGCGGTCGGTGGACTCCACCATGTCGTGGCCCCTGCGGGCGATGCCCCCGACGAGGTCGCCCGCGCCGCGCGCGGTCTCGTCGACGGTCCGGGTGGTGTCCTCGACCGCCCTGTTGGCGGCGGATCCGGTCCTGGTCCGCTCCAGGGCCGCTGTCACGCCGGTCCCGTGCAGGGTCTCGGCGGGAAGAGCGGCCGTCTGGGGCACCACGGTGTCGGCGAGCGACTCCGTGGCCGACGCGGCGCGGGCCGTGGCGTCGGAGAGGCGGGCGCTGCGGATCTCCTCCGCGGCGGCCTGTCCGGTGCGTCCGGTCCCGTCGCCGACCTCCAGCACGCGGTCGACCAGGCCACCGGACTCGGGGGCGGTCTCGCCGTGGGCGACACCGATCCCCCCGGCCAGCCATGCGACGGCGACGACGCCGGACAGGAGCAGCAGCCGGGCGGGGCTCAGGGCCATGCGGGCAGCGCGACTGGAGACCAGCCACTCCTTGCCCGCGAGCACCATGGATGCCCCCCGTTTCGCTGCTACTGGACGGTCCCGTGCGGTGGTCCCGCCACGGTCACACGCCGGTGCCGTTCCGCGCCCGCGAAGGCGGGCGGGGAGCCGTGCACCGTCGAACTCACAGCAACACTAACATCACGTTCGGTGACGGGAGGCCGGATTACGAACCGCGCCGAAAAAGTTCTCGGCGCGGTTCGGCTGAGGGGACGGCGCAAAGCGCCCGGGGTCAGCTCAACCCGACGAAACGGTCCAGGACGCGGACCCCGAACCGGAGGCCCTCGATCGGGACGCGCTCGTCCACCCCGTGGAACATGCCCGCGAAGTCCAGCTCGGGGGGCAGCTGGAGGGGGGCGAAACCGTAGTTGCGCACCCCGAGCCGCGAGAAGCTCTTGGCGTCCGTCCCCCCGGAGAGGCAGTAGGGGACGGCCTTGGCGCCGGGGTCCTCGGCCAGCAGCGACTCCGACATGGCGCTGACCAGGCCGCCGTCGAAGGAGGTCTCCACGGCGGGCAGGTGGTGGATGAACTCGCGGCTGACCTTGGGGCCCAGCAGCCGGTCGATCTCGGCGAAGTACGCGTCCTCGGTGCCCGGCAGGAAGCGGCCGTCCACCTGGGCGGTGGCCTCGCCCGGGATGACGTTGGCCTTGTAGCCGCCGCCCAGGACCGTGGGGTTGAGGGTGTTGCGCAGGGTAGCGCCGATCATGCGCGCGATGGGGCCCAGGCGGGCGACCGTGGCGTCCACGTCCCCTTCGTCGAAGGGGATGCCGAACTCCTCGCAGATCTCCTCCAGGAAGGTCCGCACGGTCGGTGTGAGCTGGACGGGGAACCGGTGCTCGCCCAGGCGGGCGACGGCCGCCGCCAGTTCGGTGACGGCGTTGTCGGTGTTGACCATCGAACCGTGCCCGGCGGTGCCGCGCGCGGTCAGCTTCATCCAGGCGATGCCCTTCTCGGCGGTCTCGATGAGGTAGAGGCGCCGGTTCTCCTTGACCGTGAACGAGAAGCCGCCGACCTCGCTGATCGCCGAGTCGCAGTCGGCGAACAGGTCGGGGTGCTCGTCGACCAGGTACTGGGCGCCCCAGGTGCCCCCGGCCTCCTCGTCGGCGAGGAAGGCCAGCACGATGTCGCGCGGGGGACGGCGGCCCTCGCGCAGGCGCTGGCGCAGCATCGCCAGGACCATAGCGTTCATGTCCTTCATGTCGACCGCGCCGCGGCCCCACACGCAGTCGTCGGCGACCTCGCCCGCGAAGGGGTGGTGGGTCCAGTCCTCCGGGGCCGCCGGAACGACGTCGAGGTGGCCGTGGATGAGCAGCGGGGGACGACTGGAGTCCTCCCCCGTGATCCGGGCCACGACGTTGCTGCGCCCCGGGTGCTTCTCGTAGATCCTCGACTCGACGCCGACCTCGTCGAGCTTGGCCGCCACGTACTCGGCCGCCTTGCGCTCCCCGGGTCCCGAGTGGTCGCCGTAGTTGGAGGTGTCGAACTCGATGAGCTCCCGGCACAGGTCGACCACCTCGACCTCGGCCGCGCTCAGTTCCCTGCCTGGCTCCGCCATCTGACGCTCCCGTCCAGCCGCACCTTGTCGCCCTACTGTTCCACCGACCCTGCCATGTCTTCCACCGGCGGAAAACATGGTTCGCGCGGTGTTCGACCTTTGCTATGGTTGACGTGTCCGGCGCGGGAGCGCCGAGCACACCCGGTCCGGGTGGCGGAATAGGTAGACGCGCTAGCTTGAGGTGCTAGTGGCCGTTAAGGCTGTGGGGGTTCAAGTCCCCCCTCGGACACAAACGAAAGGCCCTGCTCGCAGGGCCTTTTTTCATGCCCGGGCCGCGACGGGGGGTGCGACCGGAGCGGATCGTCCGGAGAGGGACGCCACCTGCTCGGCGGCGTGGGTCCGCACGCCCGGAAGCGCGTGGCGCGGTCGTCGCCCGACCCACGCACAACACCGCCGCCGGGCGCGGTGGACCATTGTGCGCGGAACGGCCCGAACGATGGTCGGGTCGCCCGCCCCGCGTCCCGCCCGCCATGGGCCGTTCGCGGCGGAGGCGGACGCGGGTCCTGTGTCGCCTCCCAGGACGGACGGGGCGGGGCGAGGGGACGGTGACGCGCTCCCGCCGCACGGTCGGCGGGGAGCAGCGTCGGCTAGCGCGTGTGGCACGCCTTCAGGTAGCTCAGGAACGACGCCTGTAGCCCGGTGACGTGCGTCTCCCGCAACAACACGTGCGAGATCCGCTCCGACCGCCCCTTGGCGTGCAACTGTTCCACCGTCGTCAGGACGTTACGGGCCATCCCGCGGTAGAACGGAATGTCCCCCAGCAGCTCGGCTTCGTTCAGCGTGATGTGCAGCCGTGGAGCGGCCGCGTCCTCGCCGGGTTCCGGCAGGGCTTCGACGAGGGTGAGGATCCGGCTGTCCGCACTGGCCACACCGGGGCTGCCCGCACCGACGCTCGCGAAGGGTCCTGTCCCGCGCAGCCACGCGTAGAGGGCGAAGAGGCCTCCGTAGGAGTAGCCGAAGAGGCCGTGCCCGGACTCGCTGACACGCAGCTTCGACCGCAGGTGGGGGTGGAGTTCGCCGGTCAGGAAGTCGAGGAAGGCGTCGGCCCGGGTTTCCCGCAGCTCCGCGAGGTAGGCGTCGACCTGCTCCCGGGTCATCGCACCCGACTCGCGGGCCGCCGCGAGGGTGGCCAGCATGTCGTCACCGACGGGTTCGCCCGGCGGCACGAGGTCGCGGTTGCGGATGTGCGCCCAGCCCGCGGCCTCCTCACCGGCGTACCCGACGCTGACCTGGATGTAGGGGGCGATCGTCAGGTAGGGGTCCGCCTGGGTGACGATGAGGGGCGCGGTGAGGCCGACCGTCCAGTTGCCGTCCAACACGTAGATCAGCGGCAGGTGGTCCGCGGAGTCCGCGTAACCGGGGGGTGTGGTCACCCAGACGCCGTAGCGGCGCCCCGACCGCGCGGTGGTCTCCAGGTACTCCGTGTCCGGCAGGCAGCCGTGCAGTATCCCGCTCATCGGGCTTCTCCCTTCATGATGCGGCCGTCCTTCACGACGAGGACGGCCGTGTCCGGATCGGCGAACACCGCCGCGTCCTGGAGCGGGTTCCGCCGCCAGGCGACCATGTCGGCCCGCATCCCCACCCGGATCGTCCCGAC